>JAFAJR010000197.1 GCA_019236085.1 Candidatus Dormiibacterota bacterium | reverse complement strand
GACCGTGCTCCAACTCGGCGAGCCCAAGCTCTTCAAGCAGGGGTGGCATGTACATCCCGAATCGTCCGCGATATCCCTTCCTGAGTCCGTACCACCCACCCAACGGATTCGATTCTGAGCGCGCCCACGCTTCGACCGAACCCTCTTTCGCGGCCTTCTGTTCGTCGGCGCTTCCCAACTCCACCCAATCGCCCCGAGCCGCGAGCATTGCTCGCAGATCGTCGATGGCGCGCGCGTCATACAACAGGGTTGTTGAGCCGACGACGCACACAATCACAGCCTTACCGTCGCGTTCGTCGCGGCACATCTCGTACTCCGACGTCTGCGGCGGGGTCTTGAGCCGCCACGGGTCGCTCTTCGTACCGCTGCCGCTCACCGCTCGCTCCTCGTCACGTCCTGGCCCGCGTCATCCAGCCGCCCATGGTACGCGTCAGGTTCGGTTGTGCTCGAGGGTATGCGTCTTGTGCTCCCAGAACTGCAGCCGCCGATCGCACTGCTGCAGCAGGCGGCGCAGCGGCGAGCTTGGCGTGATCGATTCGTCGATGATGAAGAGCAGGCTGCGCCGCAGCTCGGAGTACGTGCGACGCCACGAACGAGCCTCGTCGACGTCGGACGTCCCGGGGTTCTCGCCCGGCATCAAACGCCCACCCCTCGCCCACAACCTCCCCTCGTCCGCGCCTTCCATACGCACTACCTCGGCGGTCGAGAGATCCTGACACTGCTACTCTGCCACCCCTGTACCGAAACAGCGCGGTTCGTTGTTCACGTCATCGCCGGGCCGTCATGGGGTTGAGCGCACCGGTCTCGCGCCGCTGATCAGCCGCTCACGATCGAAGAGCCTGCCCACGAGCATCCAGCCGGCGGCGTCCAGCGCAGCGAGCACGCAGGCCAGGATGATCGCCACCGTGACGCTGGGCTGAATCACCTGGAAGGTGATCAGCGCCACGATGCCCAGAGGCGGCAGGCTCGCCAGCGTGCCAAGCTGCTGTGCGACGCGCACATCAGATGACCGTGTCGATATGGCGATGCATGCCCAGATGGACCAGGCAGATAGCAGCGGCGCGAAGAGCGCGTGCGTGAGAAACGTTGGAGCCTGCCAGATGTCGTTCACGACCGTCTGATCGGCGCCGATGCGCACCGCGACCGCGACGACGATGAAGATGAGATACGCGACGGCGACGGCCGGGATCAGCGCGGCAGCAGCCTTCCCTACCAGCAGCTCCTCACGGCGTACCGGCGTGGTGAGCACCGGCTCGAGCGTCCCCTGTTCGCGCTCACCGACCACCGAGTACGCACTGATAGTTGCCGGAATGATCACCGATGTCACCAGGAGCAAGAGCAATGCCGCGCCGGTCTGCGCGTGCACCACCGCAGGGGCCGCGTGACGGAACAGGTCACTTATGGGAATCACTATGAACAGCAAGGGCAGAAACGCCATGGTGCCGACGATGAGGCGGTTGTGGCGGAACTCCCGCAGCTCCTTGCGGAGCACCGCTCCGGTGCGAGCGAGGCTGAAGCTCACCGCGCCGCGGCCTCCACGTCTTCGGCGATCAGCTCGAGGTAGACATCCTCCAGTGAATGCCGCGACTCGCTCAGCGACTCGACGTCGGCGCCGGCTTTTACCAGGGCACGCGTCAACGGCGGCGCCACAGTCTTCGGCTCCGACACCGTCAGCACGTAGTGCGCGGGTTCCGGTGATTCCCAGCGTTCCACGCCGGGCACCGAAGCGAAGAGCGCGTGCGGCTGCTGCAGTGGCTCGGCTGTCATCACAACCAGCGCTGCGCTGAACACCCGGGCACGCAGCTCATCGGGGCGGCCGACCATCCGCAGGGTGGTGTTGAGAATCGCGACCCGGTCGCAGAGCCGCTCCGCCTCCTCCAGGCGGTGCGTCGTGAGAAAGACGGTGACGCCGCGGCCGCGCAAGGATTCGACAAGCTCGTAGACCTCCCGCGTCGCCACCGGGTCGAGGCCCGAGGTTGGTTCGTCCAGGAAGAGGATTGCGGGGTCGCTCAGCAGCGCCCGCGCCAGCCCGACCCGCTGGCGCAGCCCCTTGGAGAGGCTGGCGCACACGTCTTCGGCGCGGGATGCAAGGTTGACAGCCGTCAGCGAGTCCCGAATGCGCGCCTGGCGATCGTCGATCATGAACAGGCTTGCGAAGTACTCGAGGTTCTCGCGAACCGTGAGACGGAGATACAGGCCGGGGCTCTCCGGCATGATTGCGATGCGTCGCCGGATCGCCTCGCCGTTCTCCGGCGTCAGCGGGATCCCGGCGACCGTCGCGGAGCCGGCTGAGGGCGCCAGCAGCGTACCCAGGGTGCGAACCGTCGTGGTCTTGCCGGCGCCGTTGGGGCCGAGGAATCCGAACACCTCGCCCGAGCCGACGCTGAACGACACGTCCTGGAAGGCGAAGCGGTCGCGGAAACGCTTGGTCAATCCCTCGACAAGCAGCGCCGGCGGCCGGTCCGCGGCCAGTGGGCGTCGAGCTGGAGCCGGCGCCCGTGCCGGCGTGGACCGCGGCGCATCGACGGCCGGCGCTGGCGCCGCTGCGACGTCCGCACGGGGCTGCCGCGCACCCAGCGCTGCAACAGCTGCATAGACGCCGATCAGCGCGATGCCGGCGATGAGCCACACCGGCGCCTTGGCGACCCTGCCGATGATCAAAAGAATGATGGCAGGGGCGAGCATTGCCACAGTCACGAGCCAGCCCTGCCACGTGGCGGGACGCCACCCGTGACCGATGCGTCGGCGGACGAACCAGGGTCCGCTGCTCATGCTCATCGGCGCTGCATGCAGATGCAGCGGCGTCGTTCGGTCAGCATTCTTGAGGTCGTCCGGACCGGTGTCGCGGCTCAGCCGGCTCCGATAGCTCGCACGATATCGTTACCGGGAAAGTAACCTCCGCGATTCACGACGACGGGTGGCCAGGGCGTTGTCGAGCCGTTGTAGAGGCCGACCGAATGCACGCCGCCCCAGCCGTCCAGCGTGTAGCCGCACACGTCCTCGCAGTGTGAATCTGTGACAGATGTTGCTGTGATGACAAGCGCCCGTGCGATGTCCCATCCGTTCCAGTACGAGTACCAGGCGCTGTCGAGGCCGTACTGGCCGCCAAAGGGATGGATTCCGCCGAACCCGTCCAAGGTGTAGCCGCAGATTGGATCGCAAATGAGTTGCGTCTGGTCAGTGGCAAGCAGCACAAGGCCGCGTGCGATGTTCCATCCAGGCCAGTACGCGTATCCCTCGGGCAAGCCGATGGCCGGCGAGCCGTATTGGTAGAACGGATGCATTCCGCCGTCTCCATCCAGCATGTAGCCGGCAACCTCGCCGTTGAGGCAGACCGCGGCCAGCGCCTTTCCAAGGCTTGCGTCCGACCAATAGGCACCGTCGGTGATCAAGCCTGGGGCCGGGCCGAACGTGTGAATGGTGCCGTGGCCGTCGAGCACGTAGCCACTCGGCGTGTACCCGGGTCCGCCCATCACGCACGGGTTGAGAACG
>JAFAJR010000135.1 GCA_019236085.1 Candidatus Dormiibacterota bacterium | reverse complement strand
TGCGGCGTGCGCCTTGGCGAAGAGGTCGATCCGGGGCGGCAGGACGGGCAGAAGCTGTTCTGCCTGCTGCACCTGGCGGGTGGGATTCATGAAGACGCGCCGGCCCGAGTCGATGAAGATGGCGGCCAGCGCAACCCTGGGCACCGCGCGAAGCACTCCCTTCATGCCCCGAGTGTAGGCGGGGGAGTTCGAAAATTGCCTCTTGACGTCGCCGGGCCCCTCGGTACACTGTTGCGCAGGGATGACGCTTTTGCAGCGTTTGTAACGATCGATTAGGGGGACGAGCAGTGGGGATCAGGGGAACGAAGAGCGGCTGGCGCGCCGTCCGCCTCGGCGTCGGCGCCCGTCGGATGGGAGCAGCCGGTGGCGCGGTGGTCATCGGCGGCGTGGCGACATTGGTGATCGCCTCGGCGCACCACGTCAACAGCACCACCGCGCAGTGCAGCGCTGACGGCGGCCAGACCTGGTCCGCCTGCGGCGACTCGCAGTGGACCAAGGGCCAGACGATGCTGCGCGACACCGCCAACGTGTACGCCAGCAGCAGCCGCGAGGTGCTCTTCGCGCTGTGGAACTCGGAAGACTGCAACGTGTCGAAGTCCAGCCCGGCGTCGCTCTCGCAGGGCGCGCTGTTCCTCGACACCGAGCCGGTCACCACACAGTCGCTCACGGACTCGATGGTGACCAGCGCCACCTTCGCGCCGGCTGATTCCGGCACGTACGAGTGGACTGCCCAAATCCTGGAGCCGAGTGGCGACGGATGGGCGGTTGAGAACACCGCCGGCTGCGGCAGCGACAGCGAGATGGCGACCCTGGTCGACCCGACGCCGTCGCCGAGCCCGTCACCGTCGACCAGCCCGAGCCCGAGCCCGAGCCCATCGCCGAGCCCGAGCCCGTCGGCCACACCAACGCCAACACCTACTCCCACACCAACGCCGACGCCAACACCCACACCCACACCAACTCCAACACCGACGCCCACTCCGACGCCGACCCCGTCGGCCCCGGGTGAGCCCACGCCCACCGGTGGCGTCTCGGGCATCACCACACCGGGAACGGGCAGCGATGAGATGGGCAACCTGGGAATCGGCAGCTTGCTGGTCGTCGGCGGGCCGGCGCTGGCGATGCTGGGCCTGGTGACCAGGGGTTACTTGAAGCGCCGTCAGGGATAGGAAATTCAGCCGCGCGAGAGGGGGATGCGCAGGAGACCGGCGCCGACGCGGCGCCGGTCTCTCTGTGCATAATGTCTCGACGAAAGGCGGGAGTTTTGGGGCGATTGGAACGAAGTTGTTGCTGGGGAGGCCTTGAGGATGGGTACCAACAAACCGTCTGACCGTGTGCGCGCCGGCGCGGCGAAGCTTGCCGCTGCTGGGGCTGCGACCTTTCTTGGTGGGGCCGCGTCGCTGGTGATCGCGTCGGCGCAGACGACGTCGCCGTCACCGTCCCCAGTGACCTCGCCGTCGCCGAGCCCGTCGGCCACGGCAACAGCCACGCCGACGCCGACCGCGTCGCCTCTTCCGACCGCGACCGCACCGGGCGGCCCCACGCCGACGCCGGGTGAGCCGACACCCACCTCCAGCGTGGGCGCCATCTCGACACCGGGGACCGGTGCCAACGAGAACGGCGGAGGCTTCGGCCTGGGCGGCGCGCTGATCGTCGGCGGCCCCGCGCTCGGCCTGGCCGGCATCGCCACCCGGGGTCTGATCCGCAGCCGCAAGCAGCGCTGACCTCCCTGCGACAATGTCGCCTCGTCAGGCGAACGTCAGCAGTGGAGGTTGAGGCATGAGCGACAGCGTCTACCGGGTCACCGAGCTGGTGGGCACCAGCACCGAGTCATGGGAGGCAGCGGCCCAGGCGGCGATCGAGACTGCCTCCGGGTCGTTGCGCGACCTTCGCGTCGCGGAGGTGACGAAGCTCGACGTCACGATCGAGGATGGCAAGGTGGCCCGCTTCCGGACCCGGCTCAACCTGTCCTTCAAGTACGAAGCCGAGTAGGGTCAGGTCTCCTCGGCCACCGGCAGGCCGGCCTCGGCGGCTGCGTCGCGCAGCTCTTCCAGGCCGAACACGTCCAACGGGCTCTGCGCCCCGGCCGGCGTGTCGCCCGAGGCTGCGAGGCGCATCGCCTCCCAGGCCAGCAGGGCACCGCTGAAGGAGTAGGGGTTGGCGCCTCGCAACACCACCATCCGGCACGGTGTTCCACTGCCGTCGTAGACCACGGCCTGGACCTCGGCGCCGCTGTGCTCCCGCTGCTCGGCGGAGGGTCCGGCCACGGAGCGGGGCCGCCGGCTCACCAGGCGCACCAGGGAGGGAACGCCCGGGATCACCGAACCGGCTGCCACGAGGCGGCCGGCCAGCCGTGCGGTGGCCTCCCGGCTTTCCGCGCCGACGAAGACGTTGACGTCTCGCAGCGAGGGATGGCGGCGGGGCAGCCAGTAGTGCTCGGCGCCGCCCACCGACAGCGCGGGGCGCCGCGTCGAACCCACCTCGAAGGTCGCCACGCGGTCTCCGAGGCGGCCGGCCACCAGCTCGCCCTTGCGAAAGGTGGGCTGGGCTGTGAACGCGAAGCCGCCGAGTGAGGCGACGGTGCCGCGGCTGAGCGCCCCGCGCCGGCCGCCGAGAAAGAAGTAGCCGATGTCGACCCGGCTGGCGGCGTCGCCCACAGGTCGCAGCGCGATCTCGGCTGCCAGGGCGCCGGCTGTGTAGTCGAACGCGGCGGCCGGCAGCAGAGTCACCCCCGCGGTTTCAGCCACCGGTCCCAGCTCTTCGATCACGGAGCGGATGAACGGCGGCTCGCCGGTGGAGTCCAGATAGGTGCAGCGGCGGATGATCGCCGCCTCCACCACGGGGCGGCCGAAGCGGGCGAACGGCCCGACGGTGCTGACCAGCACGTCGTGCGGCCGCAGCACCTCGAGCAGGGTTGCCGGGTGGGCCACGTCGGCCACGGCGATGTCGAGACCCTTGCCCAGCGACACCCCGAGCGCCGCAAGGTTCTGATGGCTCCGCCCCACCAGCACCGGCCGTGCCTTGGCCCTGGCGAGAGCCTCCGCCACCAAGCGGCCGGTGTACCCGGACGCGCCGAAGAGCACGATGCGGCGGGCCACGGTGGGGGAGTCTAGGGATCCGTGCCATTCGCAGACGCCGTACCGCATCATTCGCACCGTGCCGCCAGCACCCGACGTCCCGGCCGTGTCCGGGAGCTTCGTCCACCACGGCCACCGGCTCAGCTACACAGCGTTCGGCGAGGGACCCCGCTGGGTGGTGTTGATGCCGGGGCTGCTCCTGCCGGCAACCATGCAGGAGCCACTGGCGCGGCACATCGCGGAGCGGGGCAACCACGTGGTCACCTTCGATCCGCTGGGCCACGGCGCCTCGGACCGCCCGGTGGACATGGGCGAGTACTCAGTGCACGCCTTCGCCACTGAGGTGATCGCGCTGCTCGACCATCTCGACGTCGACGAGGCAGTGGTTGGTGGGACCTCGCTGGGGGCCAACGTCACCCTCGAGGTGGCGGCGATCGCACCGCGCCGGGTGCGGGGCATGATCATCGAGATGCCCGTGCTGGAGAACGGGCTGGTGGCCTCGGCGATCACCTTCGGGCCGCTGCTGGTTGCGCTCCACTTCGGCGAGCGGGCCATCCGGCCGGTGGCCGCCTTCTTCCGCAGGATCCCGCGCTGGGCGGCGCCGTTCTGGGGCAATGTGGCCCTCGACGTGGTGCGCCAGGACCCCGGCCCCAGTGCCGCGCTGCTCCGCGGGCTGTTCTTCGGCCACACGGCGCCGCATCGCGACGTGCGTCGCACCATCAAGGCGCCGGCGCTGGTCATCGGCCATCACCGCGACCCGGTGCACCCGTTCTCCGACGCCGGCATGCTGGTCAAGGAATTGCCCTCGGCACGGCTGTGCGAGGCGTCGCACATCCTCGAGCTGCGCTTCAGTCCCGCGCGGTTGTCAAAGGAGATCGACCGCTTCATCGACCACTGCTGGGCGCCGAAGGTGCGGCGGAGCCAGCGCCGGCCGGCGACGCGGCAGCGCAGCGCCTGAAGTTCGTCCTACCCTCGTAGCCGTGCAAGGGAAGCAGAAGCGCAGCCAGACCCGCATCGGCGCCAAGCACCAAGTGACCATCCCATTGGAGCCGCTGCGGCGCGCCGGGCTGGCGACGGGCGATCGCCTCGACGTCATTGTCGAGCGGCCGGGGGAGGTGCGGCTGGTACGACACGACGATCCTATCGAGCGCGCCTCGGGCATCCTCACCGGGGTGTACGAGGAGGGTTATCTCGACAAGCTCCGCGGCGAGTGGGACTGATGCCGCCGTCGGCTCGAGCCAGTACGACATTGGGCCGTCCACGCGTCTTGAGCGGCATACAGCCGACGGGCGGATTGCACATCGGCAATTACCTCGGCGCGCTGCGCAACTGGGTGCGCGAGCAGGAGCGGTATGAGAACTACTTCTGCATCGTCGATCTGCACGCGTTGACCATGCTGCCGGATCCGGCAGAGCTGCATGACAAGTCGCTGGAGGTGACGGCGCTGTTCCTCGCCAGCGGACTCGATCCGCAGCGCTGCGAGATCTTTCTGCAGTCACATGTCCCGCAGCACACGCAGCTGGGCTGGATCATGGAGTGCTTCACTCCGATGGGCTGGCTCGAACGCATGACGCAGTTCAAGGCACGGCTCCAGAGCCAGGGACGTGAGCGCATCGGCACCGGCGTGTTCACGTATCCCGACCTCATGACAGCGGACATCCTGCTGTACGACGCCGACTTCGTCCCCGTCGGCGGCGACCAGCGGCAGCACATCGAGCTTGCGCGTGACGTGGCCC
>JAFAJR010000128.1 GCA_019236085.1 Candidatus Dormiibacterota bacterium | reverse complement strand
TGCAGCGCTTGGCGCCGATGCATCGTGCCGCGTCATCACGTACGGCGTGGCAGCCGATGCGCAGTGGCGCATTGCTCCAGGGAGCGACGACGGGACGGTGCAGCGTTTCACCGTGCAGCGTCAGGATCTGCCGCAGCTTGATGTGCGCCTCACGTTTCCCGGCCTGCACAATGCGCAGAATGCGTGCGCAGCCCTGGCACTGGCCGGCTGTGCCGGCGTTGCAGACGACATCGCTGTCGCTGCCTGCGCGACGTTCCGCGGGCCGGCGCGGCGCTTCGAGATACTGGATGCCACGGCGCCGGTCGTTGTCGTCGACGATTACGCACACCATCCCACTGAGGTGGCTGCGGCGATCGACGCAGCGCGGCACCGATACGGCGGGAGGCGACTCGTCGCGATCCACACGCCGCACACGTATTCCAGGACACGCACGATGCTCGAGGAGTATTCGCACGTCTTCCGCAACGCCGACGTGGTGGTGCTGGGACCCATCGAAGCGGCGCGAGAACGGGGCCAGGAACCGGGTGTCAGCATCGCGGACGTCGCAGTCCGCGCGGCGACGCACAACACCGTGCACGTCGTCGCATCGAGTGACGAGGCGATCGAGCTGTTGTGCGGCCTCGCCGAGCCGGGTGACGTGATGCTGGTGCTGTCGCTGGGTGGATTCGACAAGCTGGCGCCGAGGCTTCGCGACGGCCTGGCGATGAGCCGTGCCGGTGTCTGACCCGTTCGGCGGCATTGCCGGCGTGCTCGCGGCGGAGCCGCTGGCGAAGCACAGCCAGTTCGGCGTCGGCGGCCCGGCGCAGTGGTTTGCGCAGGTGGCTGACGAGGCGGCGCTGCGAGCACTTGTGCTGCGTGCCAGGGACTCCGGCGTGCCTCTCACGATGCTGGGCGCGGGCAGCAACACCCTCATCCTCGATGGCGGAGTTCGCGGCCTGGTGGTCCGCTACGACGACAGGAGCTTCACCGCATCCGACGGTGTCGTAATGCTCGGTGGTGGGTGCATGATGCCGCGAGCGGCGCTGGACTGCGCGCGTCGCGGGCTGGCGGGCGTGGAGTTCGGCATCGGCGTGCCCGGTACCTGCGGCGCCAGCGTGTACGGCAATGCGGGTGCGTTCGGTGCCGAGATTGCGGACGTGCTCGTCGATTGCGACGCGATGGCCCCGGATGGGGAGGTGCAGACCCTGGACAATGCAGCATGCCGCTTCGCGTACCGCTTCTCGGCGTTCAAGAACAGCTTCGCAGGTAATGTGGTCATCCGTGCCCGGTTTCGCGTCACGCCGGACGACGCGGCCTCCGTGCGGCGCAGAACCGACGACATCCAGCGGCAGCGCAAGGCGTCGCAGCCCTACGGCATACGCAGCCTCGGCAGCGTGTTCAAGAACCCGCCGGGTGATGCTGCTGGGCGCCTCATCGAGGCGTGTGGCCTCAAGGGCATGCGCTGGGGCGGTGCGCAGATCGCTGAGAAGCACGCAAACTTCATCGTGAACGTGGAACGGGCCACCGCGGCGGACGTGCTCGAGCTGGTGCGCAGGGCGCACGACAAAGTCGCCGAACGTTTCGGTGTCGATCTGGAACGCGAGATCGTGGTGGTGGGTGAACCCGCGCTCAGCGCGACGGGGATCGCATGAGCACCGGCGTCTTCTTCGGAGGTCGCTCGGTGGAGCACGAGGTGTCGGTGATCACCGCGCTGCAGGTAATGGCTGCGCTGCCTCGTGACGACACCACGCCGGTGTACATCGCCAAGTCCGGTGCCTGGTACACCGGCGACGTGCTGCGCGAGCTGGACGCATACCGTGACGTTGACGCGCTGCTGCAGCGCTGCACCCGCGTGACGTTGCGGCCCGAGCCCGGTGACGGCGCGCTGCATGCCCTCGACTCCCGGCGCGGACTCCTGGGAGGTGGTGACCGGGTGGCCGCATCCATCGACGTGGCGATGCCGCTGGTGCACGGCACCTTCGGTGAGGACGGTACGCTGCAGGGGCTGTTCGAGCTTGCAGGAGTGGCCTACACCGGCTGCGGCGTCGCCGCGGCTGCGGTGAGCATGGACAAGCGGGCCACGAAGGCGATGTTCCGCAGCGCAGGGCTCCCCGTGCTCGACGATGTCATGGCGCTGCGGCGTGCGTTCCTCGCCGAACCGCAGTCGGTGTTGCGCGATGTGGAGCGCGGGACCGGTTACCCGGTGTTCGTCAAGCCGCTCTCGCTGGGATCGAGCATCGGCGTGACGCGCGCTGCCGACTCGGAGTCGCTGCACCTGGCCCTCACCACGGCGCTGACCTACGACACAGCGTGCATCGTGGAGCGCGCCCAGGAGCCGGTTGTTGAGATCAACTGCGCCGTGCTGGGCCGTGAAGACCAGGTTCGCATCTCGGTGTGCGAGCAGCCGGCATCGAGCGGATTGCTCACATATGAGGACAAGTACCTCACCAAGGGCGGCGTCAAGGGCGCCAAGGGCGCGCAGCGGGTGATCCCGGCACCGATCTCCGCGTCGCTCACTCAGCGAATCCAGGACGCGGCTGCGACGGCCTTCCATGCAATCGGAGCGGAGGGTGTGGCGCGCGTGGACTTCCTGGTCGACGCAGAGTCAGAGCGCTTCGTCGTCAACGAGATCAACACAATCCCAGGCTCGCTGTCCTTCTATCTCTGGGAGCCCGCAGGCCTGGCGTTCGTCGACCTCATCGGCGAGCTCATCGAACTGGCCCGCCGTCGGCACGAGGAGCGCCGGGCCACAACGTTCTCCATCGACACGTGGCTGCTGAGCGGACGGCCGCCAAGCTGACGGAGCAACCGCAGGCGCACGTCCTGCTGCGCGGTGAGGGAGACCCGGTGCTCTTCCTGCATGGCTGGGGCACGTCGTCGTCACTGTTCGAGCCACTGCTGCAGCCGTTGCAGCGTGACCACATGCTCATAGTTCCAGACCTTCCCGGATTCGGCGAGACAGCGCCGCCGCCGGCTGCATGGGGCGTGAACGACTACGCGGCGTGGACGCTTGCTCTGCTCGATCGACTCGACATCGAGCGCTGCGACATCGTGGCCCACTCCAACGGAGCGCGCATCGCAATCGTCATCGCCGCGAACAGCCCGCAGCGTGTGCACCGCATGGTGCTCACCGGCGCAGCCGGCCTTCGCCATCGCCGCGGACCGATGGCTTGGCTCGGGGTGCGCTGGTACAAGATGCTTCGCCGGATGTCGTCGGCGCGTGCCGCGCCGGCCGCGTTGCGGCGCTATGCCGAGTCGCGGGCGCAGCGTCGCGGTTCCGAGGACTACCGGGCTGCAACCGGCGTGATGCGAGGAACGCTGGTGCGCCTGGTCAACACGGACCTCCGCTCCGTGCTGCCCAGGATCGCTGCCCCGACGCTGCTCGTGTGGGGTGATTCGGACGACGCCACGCCACTGGCGGATGCGCGTGTCATGGAGAAGCTGATCCCCGACTGCGGTCTGGTGGTCTTCGAGCGCAGCGGCCACTACGCCTATTTGCAGCAGGCACAGCGCTTCGTGCGCATTGTCGACGTGTTCCTCAGCGGGCAAGGCTGAATGTGGTGCTGACGACGCTGCTCGTCGCGCTGGCTGCGATTGCCTGGCTGCTGTTTCTCAGCCGGCCGGTGCTGGTGGCTGCGCGCATGTTCCAGATCGAGGAGTACGAGCGGCGGCGGTTTCTCTCCTGGGGGATCGGGGCTGCTTGGACTGCCCACCGCGCGGTGCTCGTCAGCGCCGGGGTGACAGGCGTGGCGCTGGTGCTCGCCGCCGCGACGCGCATCGACACCGAGCGCACGGTCGCCGCCGGATGGTTCGTGGCGTCGCTGCTGGGAGCATCGGTGTGGCGCTGGCTGCCGCCCAAGAAACGCTTGGTGATCACTGCCAGGATGCGCCGCCTGCTGGCGACCGTCGGGCTGCTCGCGGCGCTGCTCGCCGTGGGGATGTCGCTGCTGCTGGTCTCCGGTTGGTGGATCGCGGCGGCGGTGCTGGTGCTGGTGCCGCTGTCCTTCACCTCGCGCCTGGCGCAGCTGCTGCTGGTGGTGGCGGACCTCGTTGATGCCCCGCTGGAAGCAGGCGTTCGACGCTCCTATCTGCGCCGAGCGGCGGAACGCATCGGCGAGTGGCAGCCGTATGCCGTCGCCGTCGCCGGGAGCTACGGCAAGACCAGCACCAAGCACATCCTTGCAGCGTTGCTCCAACCGTCGACGGTCGTGCTGCCGACGCGCAAGAGCTTCAACACACTGATGGGAGTGACGCGGGTCATCAACGAGGACCTGGAACCGTCACATCGGGTGTTCATCGTGGAGATGGATGCGTATGCGCCGGGCGAGATTGCCGCCATGTGCCGCCTCGTGCATCCGCGCATCGCCGTCGTGACGTCGGTGGGGCCGCAGCACCTGGAGCGCTTCCAGACGCTGCAACACGTGGAGGATGCGCTGTTCGAGGCGGTGGAGTCGCTGCCGCCGGAGGGCACCGCAATCGTGTACGCCGGCGACGCGACGTCGGCCGCGATGGCGGAACGCGCCCGGCATACCGGGCGCACCGTGCTCAGCTACGGCATCAGCGACGGCGCAGCGCGCTTCGACGTCGAAGCGAGTGACGTGCTCATCGATGGGGAGGGGGCACGGTTCACCTGGCGCTTCGCTGCGCGTGCACGTGAGCATGAGGTGCGGATCCCGCTGCTCGGCCGGCACCAGGTGCTCAACGTCACCGCCGCACTCGCGGCCGTGGCGGTGCTCGATGCAGACCTCGACGCCGCGGTTGTGGCGGCTCGGGGACTGCAGCCGGT
>JAFAJR010000394.1 GCA_019236085.1 Candidatus Dormiibacterota bacterium | reverse complement strand
GGAACGTTAAGGTCATAGATGGCAGGATCAGGCTGTGGTGCTGTCGCCGCGTAGACCGACGCCGGGCCGCCGCTGAAGATGAGCCCGCGTGGGTTTCGGCGGCGAACCTCGTTTGCCGGGGTGTCACCGGGCAGCAGCTCGCAGTAGACCTTGGCCTCACGCACCCGGCGGGCGATGAGCTGGCTGTACTGCGAGCCGAAGTCGAGAACCAGGACTGTGTCCTGGGCGACGCGCGACGGCGACTCCGCGGAGGGAGCAGCCGTCGCGCTGCTTATGAGCGCGGTCCGGTTGTGGTGTCGCCGCTCACGCGCCCATCCCGACGCGCTGTTCGCGCTGCTGCACCTTGCCCTCGGTCTTGATGGACGGTGCGATCACCATCTCCGTGTCCTGGAAGTCGCGGATGGTCCGCGCGCCGCACACGCCCATGGCGCTCTTCAGCGCGCCGACGAGGTTCATGCTGCCGTCGTCGACGTGTGCCGGTCCGAAGAGGATCTCGCGCAGCGAGCCCTTGATGCCGGTGCGGATGCGCGTTCCTCGTGGCAGGTTCGGGTCCGGTGTCGCCATGCCCCAGTGGTTGCCGCCGCCTGCGGCCTCCTGCGCTGCGGCGAAGATGGAGCCGATCATCACGGCGTCGGCGCCGCTGGCGAAGGCCTTCGCCACGTCGCCACCCAGGCGCATGCCGCCGTCGGTGATGATCGCGACCCGCTCACCGCTGCGCCGCTGATGGTCGTCGCGCGCCGCAGCGCAGTCGCTTGTCGCGGTGACCTGGGGGACGCCGACACCGAGCACTGCACGCGTGGTGCACGCCGCTCCGGGGCCGACGCCCACCAACAATCCCTTGATGCCGGTGTCCATGAGCTCCAGCGCTGTCGCGTAGTCCACGCAATTGCCGGCGATGACAGGGATGTCGATAGACGCTGTGAGCTCGCGGAACGAGAGATGCCGGTACGACTTGCTGACATGCCGCGCCGTGAGAACTGTGCCCTGCACCACCAGCACGTCTGCGCCGGCCTCCTGCACAATCGGCGCGCGCCGCTCGGCGTGAGCTGGGACTGTCGACACCGCGACGGCGACGCCGGCGTCCTTGATTTCCTCGATGCGTTGCCCGATGAGGCCGTCCTGCACCGGTGCTGAGTAGATCTTCTGCAGCAGGACGTTGATGCGGTCCGGCTCGGCGCCGGCGATCTCGTGCAGGACGTCGGCCGGCTTCTCGTAGCGAGTCTGCACACCGTCGAGGTTGAGCACGGCGAGGCCGCCGAGGCGGCCCATCTCCTGCGCGAAGGGCACGTCCACCACGCCGTCCATCGCCGCAGCCAGGAACGGGATCGGCAGCGATGTGCCGTTCAGCGCGAAGGAGAGGTCTATTTCCTCGGGGTTGATCGTGATGCGCCCGGGGACGAGCGCGACCTCGTCGAACCCGTAGGCCCGGCGGGCTCGCTTGCCCCGGCCGAGCTCCATCTCCATCATCGGATACTACCAGAGCACCCTGTCGCCCCCGCCGCGACTGCGCCGCATCTTGTGCCTGTGTCGCGATCCGGACACCATATGTTGGGGTTGGCCGCCGTTCTCAGCCCCGGAAGATGCCGCGGCGCTCCGCCAGCCCGCTGACGAGGCCCGCCTGGATCGTGTCGCGCACCTGGTCGCTGATGCGCATCACCTCGGCTGGATCGTCAGCCGCCTCCGCTCCGATGTCGTCTGTGCGGACCATGTCGTGGAACTGGATGCGCCATTTGCTCGGCAGCGGCACCAGTCCCAGCGGTCCGAGCCACGGCCAGGTGGGAGTGATCGCGAAGTAGGGCATGCCGACGAGGCGGGCGATCACGCCGGCGTCGCCGATCATCGGGTAGATCTCCTCCGAGCCCACCACGGAGATGGGGATGATGGGCACGCCGCTGCGCAGCGCGACCTGCACGAACCCGCCGCGGCCGAAGCGGCGCAGCCGGTACCGCTCGGAGAAGGGTTTGCCGGTTCCGCGAACCCCCTCGGGGAACACAAGCACCAGCTCGCCGCGCTTCAGCAGCCGCAGCGAGTCGTCGGGATGCCCCAGCGTCTGCCCGGTGCGTCGCAGGAACCACGAGAGCATCGGGAGGCCACCGAACCAATTGGCGATCAGTGCCCTGGCGAAACGGTCCACGTGGTCGTGAACCGCCACCTCGATCATGGCGCCGTCGAACGGAAGCACGCCCGCGTGGTTGGACACGAGCAGCGCGCCGCCGCTGCGCGGCACCACCTCGATGCCCGTGGTCTCGACGCGCCAATACCTCTTGTACAGCAGCCGGAACACCGGCAGCACCGCGTTGGTGAATTCGGGATCGAAGCCGAAATCGTCCACTTCGTAGCGGCCACCGCGGTGCGCGCTGCGCACCTCGGCCGCGCGGTATCCCAGCGCAACGATCTCCTGCAGGCTCTCGATGTCGATGACGTCGCGTCCTGTCAGCTCCTGCAGGCGCACCGCCAAGGCTCCGGTAGCGCTCATGGCAGCGACCGGCAGCTCGGCACGCAGGCGCTCGAGGCTGCCGCGGCGCCGGTGCCCGTTGCTCGATGGTGCGCCTGTGCCGTGCAGCTCAGCCATCGCCGCGTCTCCTGACGGGCCGCCGCGGTGTGCGCGACGCTGTCTTCTTCGCCTTTGTTCCGGCGGAACGCCGTGGCCGGTGGCCGTTCGCGGCAGCTGTTTTCGTAGCGCCGCCTCGCAGGAACTCCTCCATCTCCGCCTCGTGTCGGACCCTTCGTCGCTGGGCATCCGCGATGTCCCGTACCCTCCGTTCTCGCGCATGTGCGTCCACGGTCTCAGCGGTGCTGTGCGCGATCAGGCCGGGAAAGGCCTGGGCGAGCAGGCTGGTGTCGACCACCCTGCCGTATTGCAACAGCCGCGTCAGGTGCGGCGGAAAGCCAAGCGGCAGCACACGGTTCAGGAGTGACATCGCGAGGTCACTGCCGGCGAACGGGAGCACCGGCAGGTCGAGCTTGCCCAGCATCGCGATCGCCTGGCTCAGCAGCACGATGCCGGAACCCGCGACGTTGAAGGTGCCGTGCTTCTCATCGACCACAGCGCGCTCGAGGACGGCCACGGCGTCGTCGACGTGCAGGAACTGCAGCCTCGGGTCGAATCCGAACACGGTGGGCACCGCCGGAAGGTCAAAGAGCCGGGCGAACGGCGTGTCGTGCTCAGGTCCGAGCACGTTGGCGAAGCGCAGCAGCGTCACCACCGCTTCGGGCTTTCGCACGCGGAAGTCGCTGACGTAGTCCTCCACCTCGTCCAGGTCGCGGGTGAACGCGTCGCCCGCGGCGGCGCTGCGGCGCATGTGCTCAGACCACAGCGACGGGTCCTCAGGCGATGCGCCGTAGATCGCGGTGCTGGACTTCACCACCAGCTTTCGCACCGGACTGTCACCTGCACTGCAGGCTGCCAGCAGGTTCATGGTGCCGATGACGTTGGTCTCATGCACCACCCGGGCCGGCGCCCTGCGAGGGTCGACGATGAGGCCCGCGTGCACCACTGTGTCGATCGAGGCCGCGCTGAGCACCTTGCCGATGAGACCGTGGCGGATGTCCGCGCGAAGAAACTCGGTCCGCTTGAGGTCGACCGCCGGCGACTGCGTGTCGACGGCGATGATGCGCTCCACCGAACGCTCCGCCTCGAGACGCAGCGCGAGCTGCCCGCCCCAGAAGCGGGAGACGCCTGTGATGAGCACACGCCGGGCAGTCACGGCGTTCGATGCTACGCCAGCCGGACCGCTGCTCCCGGGGGCTGCGAGGTCAGGGGTAGATGCCGCGGACCTCGCTGGCCGCCGCCACTCGCTCGACGGCGATCTGGTACGCCGCAGAACGCATCGTGACATCGAGCTCCTGGGCGCGCGCTCTCACATGCTCGTAGCTGCGGACCATGACCTCCTTCAATCGCGCGTTGACCTCCCCGGCAGCCCAGAAGTACGCCTGCAGATCCTGCACCCACTCGAAGTACGACACGATGATGCCGCCGGCATTCGCGAGGATGTCCGGCACCACGACGGTTCCCTGCTCCGCGAGCACAGCGTCCGCCTCGGGGTCGATGGGAGCGTTGGCACCTTCGGCGATGAGCCGCGCTCTCATGCGCTGCGCGAGCGAACCGGAGATCTGTGCCTCCAGCGCGGCGGGCACCAGCACGTCGACGTCGAGGGTCAGCAGCTCGTCGTTGCTGATGCGGTCTGCCGCGCCGTAGTCGGCAAGCCGGCCACCCTCATCCTTCAGCGCTCGCAATGCGGACACGTCGAGACCGGTGTCGCGGTGCACTCCGCCTGAGGAGTCGGACACCGCCACCACCTTCATCCCCGCCGCGGCGAGCAGCTCCGCGGTGACAGCTCCCACCTTGCCGAAGCCCTGCACGGCGACGGTCGCGCCGGTCGCGTCCATGCCGTGGTCGCGCATCGCGAGCTGCGTGACGATGACCAGCCCGCGGCCCGTGGCGCCGTAGCGTCCTTCTGAGCCGCCGATCGCTGTCGGTTTTCCGGTCACAGACGCCGCCACCGAATACCCCGCGTGCATCGAAAGCGTGTCCATGATCCAGGCCATCACATCCGGTCCTGTGCCGAGGTCCGGAGCCGGGATGTCGCGGTCCGGGCCGATGATGATCGAGATCTCGGTGGTGAATCGTCGTGTCATCCGCTCCAGCTCGGTGAGCGACAGCGCCTTGGGATCGCAGATCACACCACCCTTGGCGCCACCGAACGGGAGGTCGACAACTGCCGATTTCCACGTCATGTACATGGCCAGGGCGCGGACGTCGTCGAGCGTCACCCGGGGGTGATAGCGCAGTCCTCCCTTCGCGGGGCCGCGAGCTATGTTGTGCTGGACGCGGAACCCGGTGAAGACGCGGAAGCTGCCGTCATCCATCTCCACCGGGAAGTGCACCACGAGCTCTCGTTTGAGCTCGCGGAGGAAGCGCCGCGTGGAGTCGGGAAGACCCATGGCCCTCGCAGTGTCATCGAGCTGCTGCTGCGCGATGGTCAGCGCGCTGCGAGTCGAGTCGTCCCTGGTGGGCGCCATGCCACGCCGCACTATACGCATCCGTACGCCGCTCCGCCGCAGTTATCCACAGGCGACGGACGGCTGATTGCACGTCCCGCTGTTCGCACAACTGGGCCGATGTTGCGCGACGCGAATGCGCTGACGTTGACATTCGTGTGTGTAAGCACCATGCTATGCGCAATCGACAGGAGGTTTGCACTCCTCCTGTCACAAACGTCGGCACAACGGTCCGGTCTTTTGGACCGTCAACACGGAGGCCCATGTCAATGGCCAGAACCAGGCGTCGCAGAACCGGCGGCATCAACAGAGCCGTCAAACGCACCGTGAGGCGCGTCAAGACGACTGCGACTCGTCGTGCTCCCGCCGGTGGTGGCGATCTTCTGAAGGCAGTGCAGGGCCTGATCAAGGCGCTGCCTGTCGCCGAGTTGGAGCGCCGACTCGCAGGGCTCGAGAAGACGGTTGAGCGTCTCGAGTCGAGCCTGCGCGGCGCCGTGCGTCGCGCGACCGGCACCCGCACCGCGAAGCGCACGACCGCCAAACGGTCCACAGCGAAGCGCGCCGGCGCCAAGCGGACCACCGCGAAGCGGACGACCGCGAAGCGCACCACGCGCCGTCGTACAACCGCCAAGCGGACCACCGCGAAGCGGACGACAGCGAAGCGCGCCACCGCCAAGCGGACGACAGCGAAGCGCGCCACCGCTAAGCGGGCAACAGCGAAGCGGACCACCGCGAAGCGGACGACGGCGAAGCGCGCCACCGCCAAGCGGAGCACCGCGAAGCGCACCGCCCGGCGCGGCGCGCGGCGTACCACAGCGGCCGGTACCGCGAAGCGGACCACGCGTCGTCGCACCACCGGCGCGGCCGGCGCCACCGCAGCGGCGAAGCGCGGCGGGCGTCGCACCGCTGCCAAGCGCACCGGAGCGAAGAGCACGGCGCGCAAGACCACGGCGCGCAAGAGCACCGCTCGGCGCGGTGCCAGGCCGGCTGCTGCCGCAACTCCTGCGGCGGCGCCGAGCAACGGCGCAGCAGCATCGAGCTGAACGCCGACTCGTCACGAGCAACCACGAGGCCCCTTCGGGGGCCTCTTTTTTGCTCAGCGAGTGGCGATTGCGCTGCCCAGCAGATCTACAAGCTCACACGCCGGGACTCGGCATGATGAACTGCCCGCCCGGTCTGCACGACTTCAGTGTCCGAGGCCATCGAGGTGCGATTGCGGCCCTCACGCTTCGCCTGGTATAGCGCGGTGTCGGCAAGCCTCACGAGCTCGCGCGCGCTCCGCGTGTCCTCGGGAAACGCGGCTCCACCGATGCTCACGGTGATGGTGAGTGACGGCTCGACGCCGCTCACACCGGTTCCCGCAAGGGCGGCGCGGATCTTGTCGGCCACCAAACGCGCCTCGCGCGATGTGGTGTTGGCCATGACCACGGCGAACTCCTCGCCCCCGTAGCGTGCTGCAAGGTCTGATCGCCGCACGCAGCTGGCCACCGTGCCGGCGAACGTGGCCAGCGCGGCGTCCCCCACCTGGTGACCGTACGTGTCGTTGAGCAGCTTGAAGTTGTCGATGTCGAGCATCAGCAGCGACAGCGGTGTGCCCAGCCGCTCGGCGAGCGCCACCTGCTGCTCCAGGTAGTCCACGAAGAAGCGATGGTTGTACAGGCCGGTGAGGTCGTCGGTTGTCGCCTGCCGCTGCGCCACCGCGAGTATGCGATGCCGCTCGAGTGCGAGCGACAGCTGTTCCGCGGAGCTCTTCACAAGGTCCTCGTCATCAGATGTGAAGCCGCCGGCTCGCCGGCCGACGGCGAGCACACCGTGACGGCGGTCGCCGAAGCGGAGTGGCGCGACGCAGAACTCGTGCAGTCCGAGCTGCGCCTCGCTGGACGCAGAAGTGGCGCCCAGCCGGAGTGCTGTGCCGCTGGTCGAGCCGAACCCGGCACCGATCGGTCCCTGCTCGTCGAGAAGCGGCTCCAGATGCTGCTCGCGGACACCCGCAGCGATGGCAAACGCCCTGTTGACGTCACTGCCCCCGACGACCACCAGTGCCGCGTCCGCCTCGATGGTGCCGCGCAGCTCGCTGCACACCGCGGCGAGCGCCGACTCCAGCGGTTGCGGTGCCGCGAGCTCCGTGGCGACAGCTGCGCGAGCCGTTGCAGCCCGCATCGTCGAACGCAGCCGGCGGCGCATCCGCTCGAAGGTGTGGGCGAGCCTACCCAGCTCGTCGCGCGATCCCAGCGGGACCGGCACGTCGAAGTGGCCCCGTCCCAGCGCGGCGACCGCACGGTCGAGCCGCCGCAGAGGCAGGTGCACGCTGATCTGCACCACCATGACGATCGCGCAGACGGCGATGACTATCAGCGCGATCAGCAGCACGATCGGCTGCCACGGCGCAGACACTGCGGCGACGGGTGTCGTCACCACCACACGCAACCCACCACCGAGATCGGCGGATGCAAGCGCCACCTGGACCGAGAACAGCGTGACCACAACTGCCCGGTCCGTCGCCGGCGGGATTGCCAGGCGTGCTCCTGACGGAGCGAGGCGACCCGCAACCGTGCCTGACAGCCATGCGCCCTGGTCACTGACAAGCGCGAGGTCGGCGGGGTCGGCAGCAGTTGCCAGGTTGGTGTCGATCGCTCCGATGAACGCCGGGGAGAGCGGACGCGCCACGAACACGGTCGTGCCGCTGCCGGCGTCGTGCATAGAAGCGACAAGCCATGACTGCGTACGAGAGGCAACGGTGCTCTCGTCCAGCTCCGCGGCTCGCTGCAATGCCACAAGGTCCGGGTCCCCCTGCCCGAGCGTTCCGCCGTTCTGCACCGCCACCGCCATGTGGTCCGCGCCGGCGACGCCGAGCACGTCGTCGGAACCGTCGTGTGCGTCGTCGGCAATGAGCACACCTCGTTGCGACCCCGGGTCCGGACCGGAGCCATGCAGCTGCTGCGCGATGCCGGCCGCGAACGTGGTCAGCGCGCTGCGCTGTGCATTGACGAGGTTCAGCGCGATGCCCACCTTGTCAAGCGCCCTGTCCTGCGCCTCGGCGCGGATGCCCGCCTGGGTCAGCAGCAACGGCACCGACGCGATGACAGCGCCGGCCACAACTATGACAGCGGCGAATCGCACCGAGAACGACGCGGGCCGCCACGACCGGCGGCTCATGGCTATCGAGAGCGACGCACGACGCGCGCCGCTGCCAGCACCAGGCACGCGGCTGTCGCCGTGACGACGGCCAGCGCGATGTTGACAGCTGGCTCCGCCGGCGTGATGGAAAGCGGCGGTCCGTACGCCGGAGGCGGCACGGGAGCTATCAGCGGTTGCAGCGCAGGCGGCGCGGCCGGCAGCACCTCAGCGGGAGCCGGGTGCGGTGCTGGTCTTGGTGCGCCAGGGTGCACTCCGTTCGCCGGAAGGTTGCCGGCGCGTGCCGTGGTGACGTGCGCAACCCTCAGCGGCGGCGAAACAGGAGCAGCCGCGACCGGAGTGGGTGCGGCTGTCGCCGCCTGTGGAGCCACCCTCGCGGCGGCGCGCTGCCTTGGGCGCTCGCGTTGCTCGTCGCGGTGCTGCAGCGCGACCACCGCAGGCACGTGCTGACAGTGGT
>JAFAJR010000358.1 GCA_019236085.1 Candidatus Dormiibacterota bacterium | reverse complement strand
GCTCATGTCGGTGATGAACTGGATCTGCGGATACAGCACGCCGCGGCTGTTGGGCTGGTCGAATAAGAATGTCGACGGCAGCGAGCCCGCGGTCTGGGCCACCGGCCAGTCGGCGCGATATGGCGTGCCGTCGTAGTCAAGGTCTCCCACGGCGTCGTCGAACACGTCGCAGCCGGTCACCCGGTTTGGCGCGACATGCCCGCCGTGTGTGTCGCCCGCCTTGAAGCAGGGCGAGTCGTCCACCTCGTTCTTGGCGCTGCTGTCGCTGCCCGCCTCATACGGGCTCTTGCAGTGCAGCCAGTACGTGTCCCTGTAACCGGGAGACGTCGTGGTGGTCGCGCCGGACACGGACGTGCAGGGCTCGAAGTGACCGATCTCGAACTCGTTGTTGATGTTGTACGCACCGGGACCCCAGGGCAGGTAGTTGCCGGCTGCGGCACTGCTGTATTCCGGTTCGAAGTTGAACGGCGTGCCGCTGCAGTCGGCGATGCTGGTGTTCATGAAGCCGTTGGCGGCGGACGCGATCATGTACCCGGACTTCCCCGTGGTCAGGTCGCTCTCACGTATCTCGAGCGCGTGGCCGCCGCTGATCGAGGCGTCGAAGATGTTGATCTTCACCTTGTCGCCAGGGTTCATCAGGAACGTGTGCGAGTCCGGCGTGAAAGTGGCTGCGTCGGTGAGCTGCGGGCTGGGCGGCCCCGAGGGCACACCGTCGGTGGCGATGAAGGCGAAGTTCACCGGCTCGACGCAGTTGTTGTTGCAGGTGCCCGACTGGGTGCACTCCAGGCTGTCGATGTTGAGCGCCGAGCACCAGTGAGCGTTGTCGCAGCTGATGCTGTCGGCGAACGGCGCGAAGCCCGGCGGATAGAACTGCAGCTCCAGGAACGCCGCGCCGCCGCCCGGGTAGCGGCCCGCCGGTGCGTTGGCATCGCTTTCCGGCGCGCACGTGAGCTGTGGATACGAGTTCGGGTCACAGATGTCCATCGAGATCCATGGCGCAACTGTGAGTTCGAACGTGTCGACCACATCCCCGCCCGGCGCGGTCACCGTGGGCTTGGCCGCGGGATCTTTGGGCAGCACCTCGGTCAGGTTCACGTCGTCGCCGGTTCCGGCCCGGTTCGAGAGAAAGCGGACGCTGGGCTCGTCGTGACCGATGTACCAGCCGTTGTCCTCGAAACGTTGGTGCTGGTTGGTGCGCGGGTCGGCGCACACCATCGTTGTGCGCGCCGGCTTCTGGATGGCCGAGAAGCCATTGCAGTCCAGGTCGCCCACGGCATTCGGCTTCACCGCCGCCGCAGCTGCCGTCGCCGGCGCGGTCAGCGCGATGCCGCTGCCACACAGAACCGCTGCCGCCGCCGCCACACCGGCGGCGCGCCGCCGCATCAAGCCTCGACCACGCATCCGTCGCCCTCCGTTCCCGTGAGTCCTGAAGCGGCGCAATCGTACGACTCCCTTCAGTCGCGCGTTGCCGGTCAGCGATTGACGCGCGCCATGTACTCCGGGCTGCCACGGTCGCCGGCCACACGCTCCGGCGACGCGACGTCGTCGATCTCGCGCAGATCGGCGTCGCTGAGCCGTATCGACGCCGCTGCCGCGTTGGCCTCGACGTTGGCCTTGCGCCTGGTGCCGGGGATGGGGACGATGTCGTTGGCCTGGTGCAGCAGCCAGGCCAGCGCGAGCTGCGGTAGGGTGCAGCCCAGCCGTCCGGCGATCGCCTGCAGGCCGGCCAGCATCCCGGCGTTGCGCGCCAACGTGTCCGGCTGAAAACGCGGATGGCTGCGCCGCCAGTCGCCCTCGCCGAGCTGGTCCTGGGTGGCCACGGCGCCGCTGAGGTGCCCGCGGCCCAGCGGGCTGTAGGCCACGAACCCGATGCCGAGCTCGCGGACGGTGGGCAGGATCGCGTCCTCGACGTCGCGGCTGAAGAGCGAGTACTCGGTCTGCAGCGCCGCGAATGGATAGACGGCGTGGGCCCGGCGGATGGTGCCGGGCGACGCCTCGGACAGGCCGATCCAGCGCACCAGTCCGGCTCGCACCAGCTCGGCCATCGCTGACACGGTCTCCTCGATCGGCGTGGTGGGGTCGACGCGATGGAGGTAGTACAGGTCGATGTGGTCTGTGCCCAGCCGGCGCAGGCTCGCTTCACACGACGGCCGCACGTTGTCACGTCTGCCCAGGCCGTCGCGGCCGCCGCCGCCGAACTTCGTCGCCACCACGACGCTGTCGCGCCGGTGGCGCCGCAGCACCCGCCCGACCACCTCTTCGCTGCGCCCCTGGCCGTACGTGTCGGCGGTGTCGATGAAGCTCACGCCCAGACGGATCGCATGCTCGAGGGTTGCCTCGGACTCCGCGTCGTCGGCCTCGCCGTACCAGCCGGCGAAGCTCATGGCGCCGAACCCGACGGCCGACACATCGGGCCCGTTGCTGCCCAGATGGCGCTGCTGCACCGGCCGAGGATAACGCGCCGTCTAGACTCGGCTCGTGCCCGCATTCGAGCTCAAGGCCACCTTCGAACCGGCCGGCGACCAGCCAAAGGCGATCGAGGCGTTGCAACACGGCCTGCAGCAGGGAATGCGAGAGCAGGCGCTGATGGGCGTCACCGGCTCGGGCAAAACCTTCAGCATCGCCAACGTCATCCAGCAGGTGCAGCGGCCGGCGCTGGTGCTGTCGCCCAACAAGACGCTGGCGGCGCAGCTGTGGGCCGAGTTCCGCGAATTCTTTCCCGCCAACGCTGTCGAATACTTCGTCTCCTACTACGACTTCTATCAGCCAGAGGCGTACATCCCGCGCACCGACACCTACATCGAGAAAGACTCGTCGCGCAATGACGAGATCGACCGGTTGCGCAACAGCGCGACGCGCGCACTGCTGACCCGGCGTGACGTCATCGTTGTCGCATCCGTCTCCTGCATCTACGGCATCGGGTCGCCGGAGAACTACCTTGGCGAGTCGGTGTCGCTGAAGCTGGGGGAATCGCTGCGCCGCGACATCCTGCTGCGCAAGCTGGCAGACCTGCAGTACTCGCGCAACGACATCGACTTCGGCCGCTCCAGGTTCCGCGTGCGGGGTGACGTCATTGACATCCAGCCGGCGTACGAGGAGCTGGCCACACGCATCGAGCTGTACGGGGACACCGTGGAGGCCATCAAGGAGTTCGACCCGCTAACCGGCGAGATCCTGGCCGCACGCGACGAGCTCACCGTGTTCCCCGCGTCGCACTACGTGACGCCGGCACAGGAGATGGAACGGGCGCTGGGTGCCATCGAGCAGGAGCTCGATGAGCGCGTGACGCAGCTGGAATCACGCGGCCGTCTGCTGGAAGCGCAGCGGCTGCGGCAGCGCACCCAGTTCGACATGGAGATGATGCGCGAGACCGGGACGTGCGCCGGCATCGAGAACTACTCGCGCCACCTCAGCGGGCGCGCCGAGGGCCAGCGTCCCTTCTGCTTGCTTGATTTCCTGCCGCACGACACGCTCATCATCGTCGACGAGTCGCACGTCGCCGTGCCGCAGATCGACGGCATGTACAAGGGGGACCGGGCTCGCAAGATCCCGCTGGTGGAGTACGGCTTCCGGCTGCCGTCGGCCATCGACAACCGGCC
>JAFAJR010000329.1 GCA_019236085.1 Candidatus Dormiibacterota bacterium | reverse complement strand
CGTCGTCCGCCTGCGCGACCGTGCCGGCTTCGTCCTTCGCCGGAGCAGTTGCGCCCTCCTGCTCCTCCTCCTCGCGCCGGATCATCTCCCCGACCAGTGCCAGGTAAGCGAGGGCGCCGCGGGACTCGCGGTCGTGAAAGAGCGCGGGCTTGCCGAAAGACGGCGCCTCCGCGAGACGGATATTGCGCGGGATCACGGTGCGGAAAACCTTGTCGCCGAAGTGCGTGATGAGTTGCGCGCTGACCTCGTTGGCAAGGTTGTTACGCGGGTCGAACATGGTGCGCAGCACGCCTTCGACGGCGAGCTGCGGATTGGCGGCCTCGCGGATCTGCTCGATAGTCGAGAGGAGCGCGGTGAGCCCCTCGAGCGCGTAGTACTCGCACTGCATCGGAATCAATACGCTCTCGGCGGCTACCAGCGCGTTGACCGTGAGCATGTTGAGGGCCGGCGGGCAGTCGATGAGGATCGTGTCGAAGTCCCCGCGCCGCGCCTCGAGCGCGTGGCGCAGCTTCGTCTCGCGCCCGATCGGCAGCGTCAGCAGCCGCACCTCCGCAGCCACCAGGTCCTCGTTGGCGGGCAACAGTGTGAATCCTGCCTCAGCGATGCTCACCAACGCATCGCCGAGCGCCACTTCACCGAGCAGCACCTCGCAGGTGCCGCGGGCGAGCTGCGACTTGTCGATGCCGCTGCCCATGGTAGCGTTGCCCTGGGGGTCGATGTCGATGAGCAGCACGCGGCGCCGCGTGGCCGCAAGCGAGGCTGCGAGATTGACCGCGGTGGTGGTCTTGCCGACGCCGCCCTTCTGGTTCGCGATGGCAATCACACGCTTCATGGGCCGACAGTGTACTGCACTGTCGCTCCCTGAAGCCTCTTCAGGCGACCAGTTTCTCCGGATGAAGCGGGGGCCGGCCGAGCCGCTCGCGCGCCATCTCGTCGGCCACGGCACTCGTCGGACGATTCTCGCGGCGGGCGCGTTCGAAGATTTCTGTGAGACGCGTGGGGATGGCATGGATATCAGCGATGACCTGCGCCTCCGTGGCGCCTCCCTGGTACTCGTGTGAGACGCTGATGATGCCCCCGGCGTTGATGACGTAGTCGGGGGCGTAAAGAATCCCGGCAGCCTGCAGCGCCGCCCCGTCCTGTCCCTGTGCCAGCTGGTTATTGGCCGCCCCGGCGATGATGCGCGCTCGCAGGCGAGAAATCGAATGCGCATTCAGTATGGCGCCGAGCGCACACGGGGCCAGCACGTCCACATCGAGGGCGAGAACCTCGTCGACCGTCACGGTACGCGCCCGGAATTCCTCGACCGCGCGGCCGACGACCTGGGGTCGCACATCGGCGACAGATAACTTCGCGCCTTCCGCTGCGAGCAGCCTGCAGAGGTGATACCCGACGCCGCCGAGGCCCTGGACGGCGACCGTCACGCCCTCGAGGTCCGAGCGTCCGAGCCTGAATTGCACTGCGGCTTTGATCCCGAGAAAGACACCGAGTGCGGTCTTCGGACCTGGGTCGCCGCCCGCACGGCCGGGTGCTGCGCCAAGACCCGACACGTAGCGCGTGGCGCGAGCGACCTGCTCCATGTCGGCCGTCGTCGTGCCGACATCCTCGGCAGTGATGTAGCGGCCGCCGAGCGAGTCGACCACGCGGCCGAAGGACTGGAGAAGCTCGGGCGTCTTCACCTGACGCGACTCGCCGACGATCACGGCCTTTCCGCCTCCCAGGGCAAGTCCGGCCATCGCGTTCTTGTAGCTCATGCCGCGCGAGAGACGCAGCACATCGGCAACCGCATCCGTGGTGCTCGCGTACGGCCAGATGCGGCACCCGCCGGCTGCCGGGCCGAGCGTCGTCGAGTGCAACGCAATGATGGCGTGCAGCCCGGTGGCGGCGTTGTGGCCGAAGACGACCAGCTCGTGGTCGTCGAACTCACGCATGTCGAATATGTCCATGGCACGCAGGCTACGCCGGCGGCCTGCACGCATCGTTACAAAAGTTGCTCATCTGGGGCGAAATGTGTGATATTCATTTCATTATTTAGCCTTTAACGAAATGAAATATGCAGACTCAGGTCGAGCTCGACCGGAGCGACATGAAGATCTTAGAGCTCGCTCAGGAGCACGGCGCGCTGTCCGCGGCGGAGATGGCGGAGCGACTCGGGATGACCACCTCGACCTGCTGGCGACGCCTCACCCGGCTCGAGGACTCCGGCGTGATCCGCAAGCGCGTCGCGCTGCTCGATCGCGAGAAGCTCGGACTCTCCGTGCTCGTCTTCTCGCACGTGAAGCTGGCCGGGCACGGCCGCGA
>JAFAJR010000305.1 GCA_019236085.1 Candidatus Dormiibacterota bacterium | reverse complement strand
CCGACGTCCTCGACTGCTGGTTCGAGTCGGGGTCCATGCCCTTCGCCCAGCTGCACTATCCCTTCGAGCGGCAGGACGTGTT
Organism: Candidatus Dormiibacterota bacterium; assembly: GCA_019236085.1. GTDB lineage: Bacteria > Chloroflexota > Dormibacteria > Aeolococcales > Aeolococcaceae > JAFAJR01. The sequence goes on along the minus strand of JAFAJR010000305.1, from coordinate 2,805 downwards.
CGACCGCTCGCACCCGGCGGACTTCATCTCCGAAGGCGTCGACCAGACCCGCGGCTGGTTCTTCTCGCTGCTCGCGGAGAGCACGCTGCTCTTCGACCGCCCCGCGTATCGCAACTGCGTCGTCGTCGGCGTGGTGGTCGACCGGCGCGGCAAGAAGATGTCGAAGTCGCGGGGCAACGCCATGGACCCCGGCGAGGTCTTTGACGAGTTCGGCGCCGACGCCGCGCGCTGGTACTTCTACTCCGCCGGCTCCCTGGCCGGTGAGCTGCAGGTGAGCCGCGAGTCATTTGCGTCCGTGGTTCGCCTCTTCATGCTCACGCTCTGGAACGTGTACTCGTTCTTCGTGACCTACGCGGAGATCGATGGATTCGATCCTGCGGGAGCGGCGCCCGGCGAGCGGCCCGTGCTGGACCGCTGGGTGCTCGCGCGCCTGGCTGAGACCGTCGATGCCGTGCGTGCCGCGATGGACCGCTACGACGCGCCGGTCGCGGCGCGCACCATCGAGCTGTTCGTGGAGGACGTCTCGAAGTGGTACGTGCGGCGGTCCCGGCGCCGCTTCTGGGCCAAGGGCGACAGCGGTGCGGAGGACAAGGCCGCAGCCTACGCAACGCTGCACACAGTACTGCTCACCGTCGCACAGCTGCTGGCGCCGATGATGCCCTTCCTCAGCGAGCGCATGTATCGCAACCTCTGCGGCTTCGAGGGTGACCAGCAACCGCGCAACGGCACTCCGGATTCCGTGCACCTCACGGACTACCCGGAGGTGGCGGCTTCCTGGCGCAACAGTGCGGTGGTGCAGAACATGGCGCGCCTGCGGCGCCTGGTGGAGGACGGCCTGGCGGCTCGCACCGCCGCGGGAATCAAGGTGCGCCAGCCCCTGGCGGCGGCGGTGGTCGCAGGCGACCCGCTGCCGCATGACCTGGAGGCCATCTTCCTGGATGAGATCAACGTCAAGCGTGTCAGCTTCGCACCGCAGTCAGGCGAGCACGAAAGTGTCACTCTCGACACGAACATCAGCGACGAGCTGCGCGTCGAAGGTGTTGCCCGCGAGCTGACCCGCAAGGTGAACGACCTGCGCAAGCAGGGCGGCTTCCGCGTGGAGGAGCGTGTGGTGCTGCGCTGGGAGGCGGCGGAGGGCAGCGACGTTCGACGTGCCATCGCGGACCACGGCACAACCCTGGCCGGCGAGACGCTGTCGAGGTCGGTTGAGCAAGGCCGCGGTGAAGCTGCGGCCGAGTGGGAAGGGGAGTTGGGCGGCACACGGGTGTGGTTGGGAGTCGCTCGCTGAGCGGCGCCGTCCGCTCGCAACGGGGCAGGACGTACGCCGTCATCCTGGTCACCGCCGCCGCGGTGGTCGCCTTCGACCATCTCACCAAATGGCTGGTCACGCGGTCGCTGCCGCTCGACGGCGAGATCTGGAACGGCGCGTTCGTCAGTATCCATCACGTGGAGAACCGCGGGGCGGCGTTCGGCGTCTTCCCGCAGTTCCAGTGGCTGTACCTCGTGGTCGCGCTGATCGTCGCGCTGTACATCCTTGTCGCCGGACATCGCTTCGGCACCACCTGGTATCGCCAGGTGGTGCTGGGGATGGTGCTCGGCGGCGCCATCTCCAACGGCGTCGACCGCCTGGTGCAGGGCTACGTGGTGGATTTCATCGACTTCCACTTCTGGCCGGTGTTCAACGTTGCCGACAGCGCGATCGTCATCGGCATCGTCGTCGCTGTGCTGACATTCAGAGCGCGTCAGGCGCCACCGCAGCGGACAGCGACGTGAGCGAGACCGCCGAAGCGCCACGTCTCGACGTGTGGCTGGCACACCGCCGCGGCATCACGCGGCATGCGGCGCGCACGCTCATCGACGCGGGCCTGGTGCGAGTCCGGGGACGCCCAGGGCGTGCCGGTCAGCGCGTGCACGATGACGACGCTTCTGCGATCGATGTGCTGCCCGCGCCGCCGCCAACTGTCGTGGCGCACGCCGACGCACCCGACCTCACCGTCGTCGCTGAAGACGAATGGCTCGCGGTGATCGACAAGCCCGCAGGTGTCGTGGTGCACCGCGGCGCCGGGCATCACACAGGGACGCTGGCCGACGCGCTGCTGCAGCGCGGCACGTCGTGGTCGCTGCTGGGCGGCAGCGACCGGCCCGGCATCGTGCACCGTCTCGACAAAGACACCAGCGGGCTGCTGGTGGTGGCCAAGACCGAGGCGGCCCACCGCGCGCTCGCCCAGCAGCTGCGCGACCGCAGCCTCGGGAGGACGTACTGGGCACTGGTGCACGGCGGTTTTCGGGAGTCCAGTGGCACGATCGATGCCCCCATCGGCCGTGACCCGCGCAACCGCAAGCGCATGGCGGTGCTCACCGGTGGACGCGATTCGATCAGCGACTTCAGGGTGGTCGAATCGCTCGGCGATGCGTCGCTGCTGGAGGTCTCGCTGCGCAGCGGCCGCACACACCAGATCCGGGTGCACATGGCGCACATACGCCATCCGCTCGTCGGCGACGTGCTGTACGGCCGTGCCGACCCGGTGCTGCACCGTCCAGCGCTGCACGCCATGCGGCTGCGCTTCCTCCATCCCGGCGACGGCACAGAACGCCTCTACGAATCGGAGCCGCCGCAGGAGCTGCAGGCGGCGCTGCAGCGTTTCAGGACGCGCGGCCGGTGACCGCCGGCAGGCTCATCGTCGTCACCGGCCCGAGCGGCGTCGGCAAGGACACGGTGCTGCGCGAGCTCTTCGCCATCGACCGTGAGCTGGCCTATTCCGTGTCGTACACCACTCGGCCGCCGCGCCCCGGCGAGGTCGACGG
>JAFAJR010000259.1 GCA_019236085.1 Candidatus Dormiibacterota bacterium | reverse complement strand
GGCGATGGCGGGCACGGTGACGATCGGCCGCGCGGCTGACAACAACGTGGTCATCGCGGACCCGACTGTGTCGCGGCACCACGCCGAGTTGGTGCGGCTTGCCGGCAGCGCCTTCGAGATACGCGACCTGGGCAGCCACAACGGCACGTACGTCAACGGCCGGTACATCAAGGCGAGCCCGCTCACCGAAGACGACGTCGTCACCATCGGCAAGAGCCGTCTGCGGCTGCGAGACGGAAAGCTGGTAGCGGTTCCAGCTGAGGACACCAGCCTCGACGTCGTGGACCTCAGCGTGGTGACGAAGGAAGGCAAGACGCTGCTGTCGCACGTGAGCTTCGCGCTGGAGGAACACTGCTTTCTCGCCGTCGTCGGGCCGAGCGGCGCGGGCAAGACCACGCTGGTGAACGCCATGACAGGGTTTCGCCCGGCGGACTCCGGCAGCGTGTACTTCGGCGGTCGCAATCTCTACGCGGAGTACGACGACCTGCGCCGCGGCATCGGCTACGTGCCGCAGGACGACATCATTCACACGCAGCTGACAGTCCGTCAGGCTCTGGAGTTCACAGCAGAGCTGCGCTTCCCGCCCGACGTGACGGCGCCGGAGCGTGGCAGCCGCGTCGACGAGGTGATGCACGAGCTCGGACTCACCGAGCGCGCCGACCTGGTGATCGAGAAGCTCTCGGGCGGTCAGCGCAAGCGCGCCAACATCGGCGTGGAGCTGCTGACAAAACCGTCACCGCTGTTCCTCGACGAGCCCACGTCCGGGCTCGATCCCGGCCTCGAGAAGGGAGTGATGACTCTGCTGCGCGGCCTTGCCGACAGCGGCCGCACGATCATCATCGTTACCCACAGCCAGCAGAGCCTCGACCTCTGCGACAAGCTGCTGGTGCTGGCACCCGGCGGACGTGTGGCGTACTTCGGTCCGCCCAAGGGGGCATTGCCGTACTTCGGCATGCACGACCTCGCCGACGTGTTCACCGACCTCGAGCAGCGTCCCGAGGTCGACTGGGACTCGCGTTACGGGGCCAGCGAGGAGCACACGACCTACGTCGCACGCCCGCTGGCGCGGCGCGAGGCCGAGGCGCAGAGATCGGTGCCGAGCGCGCTGCCTCCGCACCCGCCGGGCACCTGGCTGCGACAGACGTGGACGCTGCTTCGTCGTTACGCGGTTGCCACCGCCGCGGACCGCCGCAACCTCGCCCTCATCCTGCTGCAGGCCCCGGTGCTCGCCGTGCTGATGATCGCCGCCCTGGGGTCCAACTCATTCACCTCACCCAACATCTACGCGCAGATGGTGGTGACCGTGTCGGTGCTCACGGTGACCCTGACCGGACTGCTCAACTCGATACGCGAGATCGTCAAGGAGTTCCCCATCTATCAGCGCGAGCGGTTCGTTGGACTTTCCATTCGCGCCTACATTCTCTCCAAGCTCGGCGTGCTGGCACCGCTCACCATCGCCCAGGCGATAGTGCTGGTGCTTCTCGGCCTGGTGCGTCAACCGGTGTCGGGGAATGCGCCGGTGGTGGGCTCACCCACGCTCTCACTCGTCATCGACGTGGCGCTGAGCGGGCTTGCGGCGATGGCGCTCGGTCTGATGGTGTCAGCGATGATGCGCAGCGCCGACAAGGCGATCTCCGTGCTCATCCTCATCGTCGTCGCGCAGCTGGTCATGTCGATCCCGCTGCTCGGCGTGGGCAGCAAGCCGCTGCTCGGTCAGCTCAGCTGGTTCAGCAGCGCGAAATGGGGTGTGGACGCCGTCGGCTCGACCGTCAACCTCAACGCGATCCAGCCACCGATCGGCGGGCCCGACGCGGCCTGGGACCGGACCGCAGGTGCATGGCTCGGCGACATCGGTGTGCTGATCCTGCTGGGCGCCGGCGCCATCGTCGCCACCGCGTGGTTGCTCAAGCGCCGCGACCCGAGCCTGCTCACTGCCCATCCAGGTGGTCGAGAGTCCACAACGCCGAGTGGATCAGCGTGAGGGCGAGCGCAGCATTGCCGGACGTCGACCCGGTTGCGCCGACAGTGCGTGCGTCCACCACCACGTTGCCGTAGAGCACGTAGCAGGTCGACACACCGTAGCCGTTGTTGTTGCTGTCGGTGAGGGTCCAGTCGGCGCACACAGCGCTGCCTGAGGGAAACGAGGTCGTGTCCAGGGCCTGCCCCTTGGTGCCGCCCGACGGCCCGAAATTCGGACCGAACCAGGACTGGGCATCCTGGGCGCTCTGCAGCACGAAATAGTCGATGAAGTCGCCGCCCGCGTCCGGTCCCTTGAGGGGGATCTCGATCCAGCCGACGAAGTTGGCCGGCGGACTTGTCAGCGTCTCAGACTGCGGTGACCCTGACGACACGCCGGAAGGAAGCAGCTTGGAGTCGATCTGCGTGTCGAACAGCTGACCGAAGATTCCGTCAGCGGAGAGGGTGCCCGGTGGCGTCGCCGCGGCGCCGGCGTGGGTGCCGTTCGCGATGGTGATGAGGTTGCGCACCGCTGCAACCGCGAGTGTGCGTGTGATGGTTTCGTCAGTCGTGTCCTGCCGGGTGGCGGAGGCGACGTCGACGAACGTCAGCACGGTTCCGCTGAGCACCGTGCACGCGGTGGCCCAGCTCTGGTTGGTCGAGTCGGTGCTGCGTGACAGCAGGCACGAGCTCTGGTCCGAGACGCCGCTGAGCGTGAAGGGTGTCATCTGCTGGTAGCCGCTGGGCACCGGTGGCTCGTCCGCGAAAGCTGACCCCGCGGCTGCCACGTTGGCGAAGACGATGTAGTTGGTGAACATGCCGCTCACCGCGGGACCGCCCAGCTGTTCGGTGATCCAGGCGATGCGGCCGGTGAGGAGATTGGTGTTCAGCTCCGTGGACGTGACGGACCAGCCGCTGGGTAGCGCGCTCTGCACGAAACCCTGCGCCAGCAACGCCTGCGCGAGGCGATTGGGGTCATGGGCGTTCACCACCTGCGCAGCGGCGATGGTGGCCGGCAGGGGAGTGGGTGTCGGCTTTCCCGGCGAGTTCGAGCCACGTGTGGCAAGAACAATGACGACCACGGCGATCAGCAGTACCACCACGCCGGCGCCGCCGGCGATCGCCCGGTTTCGGGTCAGCGGGCCGCTGCGGCGCGTTGCCGGTGGTGCGGTGGCGCGGGGTTGCGGGGTGGGCGTGGAGGCGGGTCGCGGCTGCGGAGCGGGTTCGGGGACCCAGGCCTCGGTGCGCTCACCGTCGGACGCGGGAGGCTCGGGAGCGCTGACGGCCGCGCCGCTGCGAGCCCGCTCCAGGTCGCCGCGGAACTCCGTCGCCGTCTGGTATCGCTGGCCCGGAGTTTTGGCCAGAGCGCGCTCCAACACGCGGCAGACAGGGTCCGGGACGCCGAGGCCGCGCACGTCGGGCGGGGGCTCTGTGGCGATGCGCTTGAACACCGCGCCCGACGTATCCCCGGCGCCGCGGGCGAACGGCGGCTTGCCGATGATCATGGTCATGATGGTCGACGCTAGCCCGTACACATCGGTGCTCGCGGTGCGCGGCGCGCCGTCCAGCACCTCGGGCGCCGTGTGCGCCAGGCTCACCATGATGGCGCTGCTGCGGGTCTCGGGCCCTTCGGTGAACGCCGCCAGGCCGAAGTCGGCCAGCTTCGCAGCGCCGTAGCGTGAGAACAACACGTTCTCGGGCTTGACGTCACGGTGCAGCACGTGTGCGCTGTGAGCCGCCTCCAGCGCACTGGCGAGTCCATCGCCGATGTGGGTAGCGTCCTGCCAGGTCATCGGGCCGGACGTGCGCAGCCGCGCCGCGAGGCTTCCGCCTGTCATGTCCTCCATGACGATGTAGGGCCGGTCCGCCACCGTGTAGCCGGCTGTGACGATGCCCACGATGAAGGGGTGTCCGAACAGCGCGCCCATGGCGCGCACCTCGCGGTCGAAGCGGGAGCGGGACTCGTTGTCGAGCGCTGCGGCGAGGACCTTCACCGCGACTGACTGGTCGAAACCCGTCCGCCGGGCGCGGTACACCACAGCAAAGCCACCGCGGCCGATCTCCACCGCATCGACCACACCCGGGATGCCGAGGTCGGTCGCGGTGGGAGGTGGTGGCGGTGGTTCCCCCGCCCCGCTCACGCTGCTCACCCCACGCGGCTGCGCCGCATCATGAACCAGATCGCCACGATGATGACGATGGCGACGATCACGTAGACGATGATCTCTTTGGTTCCCACAAGGTTGAGTGCGAGCATGTGACCTCCAGGGTGCCGTGGCTGATGAGGCGCCCACACTAGCAGGCTGTCAGCGCCTCTTTCGTGGGCCGGATGCCTCATGTTCCAGCGTTTGGCGCGCTTGCTCGAGGACGCGCCGGGCTGCGGCGTTCACCACCGGGCGGCGTGGGTGCAACCGCTGGATCTCGTTGACGACGATGCCCCCCACCAGCGCTCGCAACGCGTGCTTGTGGTCCGCGGGAACCACGTACCACGGCGCCCACGCCGTCGAGGTCGCGGTGATGGCCTCCTCGTAGCAGCGGCGGTACTCCGCGAAGTGCGTGCGCTCCACCAGGTCCTGGGGGTCGAACTTCCACCGTTTTTCAGCGTCGTCGAGGCGCGCCAGCAACCGCTTGCGCTGTTCCTCCTTGCTCACATGGAGGAAGAACTTAACCACGCGCGTGCCGCTGCGAAAGAGGTGGCGTTCGAAGGCGTTGATGTCCTCGTACCGCTCGCGCCACAGGCGCGCGCCGGAGGCGCCCCCCGGCGGTATGTGTTCGGCGTCCAGCAGCTGATTGTGGACACGAACGACCAGAACCTCCTCGTAGTGGGAGCGGTTGAAGATGCCGATGTGTCCGCGCTCGGGAAGAAAGCGGTTGACGCGCCACAGGAAGTCGTGGCGCAGCTCCTCGCTGGACGGCTGCTTGAAGGCGTGCACCTCGCAGCCCTGGGGATTCAACCCCGACATCACGTGAGCGATGGTGCCGTCCTTGCCGGCGGCGTCGAGCGCTTGCAGCACTATCAGCAGCGCCCAGGTGTCGCTGGCGTACAGCGCCTGCTGCGCCACGGCGAGCTCGTCGCGAAAGCGTTCGAGGTCGGCGTCGGCGAGCTCTGACGGGTCGCTGCGCCCCGTCTCCTGCAGCCAGTTGTGGCGCGTCGTCTCTGTGCTGCGTTGCGCGAGGTTCGCAGCTGCACCCGGCGCCACGCGCAGCTCGTCGACGACCGGCAGCGGCAGCTTCACGATGAAAGCCTGCCACAATGCGAAGCGTGCCCGAGGTTGCCGCGCCGGACCGTGCCGCCGGGGAGCGCACGCTGCAGCTGGACGCCGAGCATGTCTTCCACTCCTGGTCGGCGCAGGCGCACCGCTCGCCGCTGGCCATAGCCGGTGGCAGCGGCTCCTACGTCTGGGACTTCGACGGGACGCGATACCTGGACTTCTCCTCCCAGCTCGTCTACACCAACATCGGCCATCAGCACCCTGCAGTCGTCAGTGCGATCCAGGAACAGGCAGCGCGGCTGTGCACGGTGGCGCCGCAACACGCCAACGACATGCGAGGCGAGGCCGCCCGGCTAGTCTCGGAGCTGGCGCCGCCCGGCATGCGAAAGGTCTTCTTCACCAACGCCGGAACGGAGGCGATCGAGCATGCGGCCAGAATGGCTCGCCTGCACACCGGCCGCATCAAGCTGCTGTCGGCCTACCGGTCGTATCACGGCGCCACCACGACGTCGATCAACCTCACAGGCGACCCGCGCCGCTGGCCCAGCGACCTGGGCAGCGCAGGCGTCGTGCACTTCTTCGGTCCGTTTCTCTACCGCTCGCCATTCGGCGCCGGCAGCGAATCCGAGGAATGCGAACGGGCGCTGCGCCACCTGGCGGACGTGATTGCGTTCGAGGGACCGTCCACCATCGCCGCGCTGGTCCTGGAGACCATCCCCGGCACCGCCGGCATCATGCCCCCGCCGGATGGCTACCTGGCTGGCGTGCGCGAGCTCTGCGACCGGCACGGCATCGTGTACATCGCCGACGAGGTGATGGCGGGATTCGGCAGAAGCGGGACGTGGCTGGCCATCGACAACTGGCAGGTGAAGCCCGATCTCATCGCTTTCGCCAAGGGCGTGACGTCAGGCTATGTGCCGCTCGGCGGCGTCATCATCGCGGACCACATCGCGGCGACGTTTTCGGAGCGCGTGTATCCCGGCGGCCTCACCTACTCCGGTCATCCGCTGGCCTGCGCCACGGCCGTGGCCACCATCACGGCGATGCGCGATGAGCACATCGTGGAGAACGCGGCGAGTATAGGCGCGACGGTGCTCGGTCCTGGGTTGCGCGAGCTCGCGGCGCGTCACCCGTCGGTGGGCGACGTGCGTGGCCTCGGCGTGTTCTGGTGTGTGGAGCTGGTGGAGGACCGCACCGCCAAGACACCGCTCGACGCGGAGTCGATGTCCGCCACGGTGAGTGCCTGCCTGCACAATGGGCTGTTGCCCTTCAGCTCTGCGAACCGCATTCACGTGGTGCCGCCCTGCACGGTGAGCGAAGACGAGGCGAGGACCGGCCTGCAGATGCTCGACGACGCGCTATCGACGGCTGACAGCGCCGCTCGCTGAGGCGCCGCGCCGGGTCAGGCGGAGCGGACCTCGATGCGTCCCTTGCGCCGCCTGGTCTGCAACGCCGGCTGAGGAAGCGCTGCGGGGCCGCGCGACACCGATCCGTCCTTGAGCGAGAAACGGCTGCCATGCCAGGGGCAGGTAACCATGCCGTCGGCGACCTGTCCCTCGTCGAGCGGCCCGCCGGCGTGCACACACGTCGCCACCAAGGCGCGGACCTCGTCCCCGTCACGAACCAGCATGATTGGGACATCCTTGACGACAACTCGGCGCGGCGTGGCGCTGACCTCGGTGTCCGCCGCGGCGTCCGTCCACGTGCCCACAGCGCTGTCCGACTCGAAGCCGGAATGGTCCACGCCCAGGCCGCGGTGGTACACGAGGTCGCCGCCCAGGTATGCCGACAGCGTGGCGAATGCCGAGCCGGCGAGCGCGATGCCGGTGCCGGTGCGGCGTGCGCCGGCACGGCGTACCGCCAGCGCCGTGCTGAAGGCGAGCAGAGCCCCACCGTTCAGCGCAGCATGGACCAGCCCTGCCCGTCGCGGCGGCCCGTAGCTGTCCGACCAGTCGGCCAGCCCGGTGGCCGCTGTGGCGAGAGCGCTCACGTTGCCCGCCGCCAGCAGCACGTCGACGGCATCGTCGTCACCGCCCACGATGTCGAGCAGCACCGCGCTGGTCCAGAAGCCGACCGGGAGGTCGGTGAGCACGGGGTGCAACGCGTGGCCAAGGAAGGTGCCGCTCAGCAGCGACTTCAGCTCGTCCGGTGCTGTGACCCGTTGCACGACACCCGCGACCGCGTCGGCAATGCCGTCGAGTGCCTTCATGGCCTCGACACGCTTCACGATCCTGTTCGCCAGAGCGCCGCTCCTACCCTGCACGGACACCGCATCGCCTCCTTGTTCTCGTTGATCCTCAGTGTACGGACCTTGTCCGAGAGCCGTCGCTTGCTGCGGTTCGGTACAGCGTTGCTACCGTGGGTGCGGGACGATGAGCGAGTCGGTCGTGGTGACGGGCGCTGCTGCCGGCGTCGGGCGTGCGGTGGCTCACGCGTTTGCCAAGCGCGGCGCACGGCTGACCCTGGTGGCGCGCGATGAGTCCGCGCTCGAGTGCGCCGCATCCGAGGTGCGCGACCTTGGCGGCAGCGCCCTTGTCGCTCCTGCCGATGTCGCTGACCCGGCGCAGGTCGACGACGCGGCGCGCCGTGCCGTCGAAGAGTTCGGCGGCATCGACGTGTGGGTCAATGACGCGATGGCGACGGTGTTCGCCGAGTTCGTGGACGTCAGCGCGGCGGAGTTCAAGCGAGCGACGGAGGTGACCTACCTGGGCTACGTGCACGGCACCATGGCGGCGCTGCGGACCATGCTTCCACGCGACAACGGCAGCATCGTGCAGGTCGGTTCGGCCCTCGCCTACCGTGCCATCCCGCTGCAATCGGCGTATTGCGGGGCGAAGTTCGCTGTCCGGGGTTTCAGCGATTCGCTGCGCACCGAGCTGATGCACCGCGGCAGCAGGGTGCGGGTGACGATGGTGCAGCTGCCGGCCGTGAACACGCCCCAGTTCAACTGGTGCCTCACGCGCCTCCCCAAGCACCCGATGCCCGTGCCACCCGTGTACCAGCCCGAGGTGGCCGCCGAGGCCGTGTACTGGGCGGCCCACCACCGCCGCCGCGAGGTGTGGGTCGGGGCCAGTGCAGTTGCAGTCATACTTGGCAACAAGCTGGCGCCGTGGCTGGCGGACCGCTACCTGGCGCGGACAGGGTACGAGTCGCAGCAGATGAAGGAGCTCCCCGTGGCCGCCGATCGGCCGGCGAACCTGTTCGAGCCGGTGCACGCCGCCGCCACCCGCGGCATCTTCGACTCGGTGGCCAAGCAACGCAGCGTGCAGCTGTGGGCGACCATGCACCGACGGACGCTCGTCGCCACAGCTGCAGGTGCGGCCGCGGCGGCGGGCCTGGTTCGGGTCCTGCGTTGACGCGCGTCAGCGAAAGAGACGCCGGGCGATGATCTCGCGCTGCACCTCGGAAGCGCCTTCGTAGATCCGTGTGCCGCGTGACACGCTGCTGAGATGCTGCAGCAGATGTCCGCGTTCCAGAGCCCGTGCTCCATGTACCTGGATGGCGACGTCGACAGCACGTGACGCGGTTTCGGTGGCGAACAGCTTGGCCATCGCCGACGCCTGGCTTGTGGCTGGGTCGCCGGTGTCATGAGCGATCGCTGCGGCGTGCACAAGCAACCGCGCCGCGGCGACGTCGGTCGCGACGTCGGCGAGCTGATGCGTGATGCCTTGCAACCGAGCAAGCGTTCCACCGAATGCGCTCCTCGACCGCGCGTGGGCGACAGCGCGCTCCAGCGCGGCCTCGGCCATGCCCACCGCTGCGGCGCCCACGCTGGGACGAAAGCGATCGAGGGTCTGCATGGCCAGTGCGAAGCCGTTGCCCACACCGTCCAGCACCCAGGTGCCGGGGACACGCACGCCGTCCAAGTGCAGGGTGCCGATGGGATGGTCGCCTGCCAGGTGCAGCGACTCGCCGCGCAGGCCTGCGGCGTCACCCGCAACTGCAAAGGCCGTGATGCCGGCGGTCCTGTCCGGTGCAGTGCGAGCGAAGACCGTGTAGACGTCGGCCTCGGGCGCGTTGGAGATGTACGTCTTGATGCCGCTGAGCATAAACGCGTCGCCGTCCGTCTCGGCGGCCAGCGCGAGTGCCGCGGCGTCGGACCCCGCCTCGGGTTCGGTGAGCGCGAACGCCGCCACGGCATCACCGCGTGCGAGCGGTGCGAGCCAGCGCTCTCGCACGGCGTCGCCTCCACCACATGCGATTGGATAGCCGCCCAGCCCCTGCAACGCGAAGGCATTCTCGGCGTCGGTGCAATGACGGGCGAGTGCCTCACGAATCACACACAGATCGAGCGCCGGCAGCGCGCCGCCGTCGGCGGCGACCGGACCGGGCAGCACACCGGCGAGAGCGTGGACCAGCTCGCGGTTCACCTTCCCCGGCACGCCTTGCGAGGCGATCGGCTGGAGCACGTCGCGGGCAGCGTTCAGCGCGTCGTTGTACAGCGAGCGCAGGCGCTCGTCGAGCAGCGCGTACGACGGGTTCACGGGATCACGGCGACGGCGACGATCTCCACCAGTGCGGCGGGATCCACCAGCGAGACGATGCCGATGACGGCCATCGCAGGATAGTGCTCTCCAAAATGCGAACGCCAGACGTCGCGCAACGCAGGACGTGCCTCGCGATACGCGGCTGTGTCGGTCACGTACACCGTCATCGACACGATGTGCTCTGCGGCGCCACCCGCAGCAGTGAGCGCCCGAATCACGTTGCCGGCGGCCGTATCGAACTGCTCCGCCAGCGAATCACCGCGGATCCTGCCCTGTTCGTCCTGCGCCACCTGCCCTGCGAGATGCACCGTCCTGCCGCCTTCGGCAACGACGGCATGCGAATAGCCGCGTGGCGGGGCGAGTCCCGCGGGGTTGACGACGCGATGCGGCGAGGTCACCGGCCGCTCCACTGTGGTGACCGCCCCTCGGACCAGGCGCGGTAGAACTCGTCGTGGTCTCGGCTGCGCATCAGCAGCGCCTGTGTCATGGCGTCCATCTCCAGTGCTCCTCCCAGGTCCATGTCCAGCTCGCGGGTGAGCAGTGACTTGGTCGCTGACATTGCCAGCGCCGGTCCCTGTGCGATTCGCATCGCCGCTTCCCTGACTGCACCGCCCAGTTGCGCGTCGTCGACGACGCCGCTCGCCAGCCCTATGGCTTCAGCCCGCTCGGCGTCGACACGTTCCCCGAAGATCAGCAGCTCGGTCGCGCGTCCGAGGCCGACGATGCGCGGCAGCAGATATGCGCTGCCCATGTCGGCGCCGCTCAACCCCACCCTGGTGAAGAGGAATGCGAACGATGCGCTGCGGGCGAGCAGCCGTACGTCCGCTGCAAGCGCGATCACCGCGCCGGCTCCAGCGGCCACGCCGTTGACCCCGGCAATGATCGGCAGGGGACACTCGCGCATGGCACGCACCACCGAGCCGGTCATGCGCGTGAACTCCAGAAGCTGCGCCACCTCCATCCCGCGCAGCGCGCCGATGATCTCCTCGACATCACCACCGGAACAGAACCCACGGCCGCTCCCGGTGACGACGATGACGCGCGCACCCTCGCGGCGCGACACCTCGCCGAGCAGGTCGCGCAGGTCGGCGTAGGCCGCAAAGGTGAGCGCGCCCAGCTTGTCAGGGCGATTGAATGTGATGGTGACGACACCGTCGGCAACAGCGACCGACAGGTGCTCCCATCTGTCGGTGAGCCGCGTGGTGCCCTGGAAGCCGGTCACGTCGCTGCGCCCGCGCGCAGCGCGGCACGGTCCACCTTACCCGAGCCGGTGCGCGGCAGCGAGGCCACGATGCACACCTCGTCGGGGACTTTGTGCGGTGCGAGACGCTGACGCACGTGGTCGCGGATGTCTCCTGCGCTGAGCAGGTCGGTCGACGCACGGGCCACCACGTACGCCCGCCCCGCAACCAGGCCATCGCGTTCCACGCCCACCACCGCGCATTCGACGACGTCGTCGCGTTCCAGGATGCAGCGCTCCACCTCGGCCGGTGCGACCCAGATGCCGCCCACCTTCAGCATGTCGTCGACGCGTCCGCGATAGTGGAAATACCCGTCGCCGTCGCGAGTAGCCAGGTCGCCGCTCCGCACCAGGTTCTTACCGAAGGT
>JAFAJR010000002.1 GCA_019236085.1 Candidatus Dormiibacterota bacterium | reverse complement strand
ATGCCCGTGAAGAGCTGCAGGAGGATGAGCGCGAGGGTCGCGCTGCCGAGGGTGTAGGCCCAGCCGCCGGCGTTAGGCACCGCTTCGTACAGCCCCTTGCGCAGCAGCTCGGTTGCGCCTGTGCGCTCGTCGAACCAGGCGTACGCCCGCCGCATGACGCCGTCGCGGCTAGATGTTCTCATCGAGCTGGTTCTGGATCTGCAGGATGTTCCGGCCGCTCGCCGCGTCGTAGGTGATGCGGTGCACCCATTGGGCCAGCGGCTGGGGCGGCGGGCCGCCGACGTTGTTGCCGCGCATGTCATAAAGTCCGCCATGACAGGGGCAGAGGAACTGACCGAGCTGCGTGTCCCAGTGCACGTCGCACTGCATGTGCGTGCAGATGTTGGAGAGCGCGAGAAGCTCGCCCTCGGTGGGCTTGACCACAAAGACGATGCGCGGCTGTGGCGGCACCGGCCAGCCCTGGTCGTTTGGCAGCGCAGCTGTCATGGGCGTGGGCTTGCCCACCGGCACATCGTCGATCGGCCCCACCGTCACCCAGGCGGTGCGCCGCGCCGTGAACAGCGGGCTGAGCAGGAAGCCGAGAGCGGGGATGCTGAGCATCACACCGACGGCGCCGACTCCCAGCGCCGTGCCCCGCACCATGAGCTCGCGGCGGCTCAGCTTCAGCATCGCTCAGCCCTGTCCATTGGTGTTGATGAGCCCCACGATGCCGGCGAGCAGCGCGCCGCCGAAGAACAGCAGCGCGGCGGCGGCCGCGCCGGCGATGACCATGGCCGCAGCGCGGTCGCCGGCTCGCCAGATGCGCAGCACACCGGCGCCGATCCAGCCGCCGCCGACTGCCATGAGCGTGACCATCGCGGCCAGCACGATGGAGTAGTACCAGGCCGCCTGAAAGTGCGACTCGGGCACGTCGGCAAGCAGGCGGGACAGGCTCACGGGTACAGGCTCCCCGGCGGGTTGAACTGCTGTTGCGCCTGGGCCTGGGTCAGCTCGCCGTACACCGCATAGTTGCCCCGCGCCGACTCTTTGATGACACCCATCAGCAGCGAGGTGAGCAGCGAGAAAGCGCCGATCACGACAAGAACGCGACGCGCCGCACGCATCGCTCCACCGCCAGAGCGCAGCTCCACGCCGGCATCGGGCTGGGGCTGCCAGCGCAGCGCGAGGTGCAGCGCCGTCACAACAACTGTCGCCCCCAGCCCGACGAAGCGAAGGTATTCCACAGAGCCCGGTATCACCGATGACGGCAGCGTGGCAACGATCATCCCGGCGAGCGCGACCGCTATCACCGGCAGCGCATAGCGGTCGCGTTCGCCACCGGACCACAGCGGCTCCAACGCGAGCGCGACGTTGCCGCCCACCAGCACCACGGCGACGAACGCCTCCTGCAGCACCAGCATCCAGCTGCTGCTGCCTGCCACGAGCGCGTCGAAGTAGCCGAACTGCGTGTTCTGCAGCACCAGCACCAGCACATATCCCACCAGCGGCATGAACAGCGCCGTCACCAGGCCTATCCGCAAGTTGATGCGGGCCGCCCACCCCTGGAAGTCCCGTTCGCCGCTGTCGCGTGCCCAGCGCAGCCGGATTGCGGCGTACGCAGCGAGGAACAGCGCTGTCCAGGACACGTTGCCGATCAGGCGGTGGATGAGCAGCGGCCAGTACGGCGGATTGAGCGTGGTCGCAAGGAGGCCGCCGTTGAACGGCGTGATCAGGTACGAGTCGAGCCCCACGATGAGAAACACGAAGAGCGTCTGCAGCGCAGCCACCGCGCTGCCCAGCACCGCATGGGCCCGCGGCCGCATCCGGTCTGCGCTGTTGCGGTACAGCACAAGGAGCGGCGTGAGCACCATGAACAGGCCGAAGGCGAAGGCGAACAGCGGCAGCATGATGTTGGCCAGCCGGCCGAACTCGTTGCCCCACAAGCCGAGAAGCAACACCACGGCGAACACCGCGAGGGTGGCGCCGAGGCTGAACACCAAGTAGTAGCTGTTGGCCGCGGCGCGCGAATAACGCATGGCGCGTGGGTCGCCTGCGAGCAGCCCGCGCCATTCGAACGCGCTGGCCAGCGTGATCGCGCCAACCGAAAACTCAGCCACTGAGATGTGGAGCAGGAAGAGGATGGCGACCGGAAGGCTGTTGCCGAGGCCGGGAAACTGCTGCTGGGTGACCTGCAGCGCGAGCATCAGGTCTGGCGGCGGCCCAGCGAGTGCACCACGGGGGCGGTGACCTCGTTGAGCCCGCTGTGCGTACCCTCAGGCTGCGTCGCCGGCTGCGCCGCATGCCCATTGCTTCCGTTGCCGTTCACCGCTGCATCCGGCCGCATGCGCTGCCGAGCTTCGGCAATGCCGGCTTCGACATGCAGCAGCGTCACCTCCGGCGCGTGCAACGCCAGCGCCAGCCGCTCAACCTGTTCGGTGGCCAGGTTGCGCAGGAATCCGGCCGGGATGCGTTCCATCCGCTCCTGCGCCGCCATATCCCAGGGAAGCCGGTGCCGCTGCTCCACCTGGGGACCGGTGTGCCGCTCAGGTCCCAGCGGCGCGCGGTGCGGACCCGCGGCCCCATCCAGCGCGTCCAGCTCCGGCTGCACGAACGGCGCAGCAACGTCGGCAGTGATGGCGGGCAACCGGCGGGTTCGCGCGGTCTTCTCCACTATCGCTTTCACGCGGCGTCGGAGATAGCCGGCGGGAAGCTGCTGCAGCAGTCGCCGCGCCTCCACCGTCCATCCCAGCTTCTGTCCATCGAATCCGACGGTGCTCGCGTCGCCCTCCAGCTCCGCGGTGCACAGCAGCACGTCGCCATCGACGGCGTCGAATGCCGAGGCGTCACCGCCGCACACCGGGCATTGCTCCGGCTCTGCGGTCCGTGCCGCGTAGCCGCACACCCGGCAGACGGCACGTGCATCCTCCGCCGGCGCCTCATCGCGCATCGCCTGCTCGGCGACGTCGAGCGCCGCCTGCACCTCGCCGATGCGCCGCATGACGCGGCGGTGCGGCATCAGGTCGTCGAGGGCTGCGTCGACGTCACCGGACGACACCACGCTGTGGCCCTGTTCGATGCACCAGCGCAGCACGCTGGTCCGGGCAAGCCCCCGGGCAGCGGCGGGGACCGCGGCCATACGCTCCTCCGCTTCCTGTGTCCACACCACCCCCGCCTCAGCGCGCATGTCGATTGGCGGCACGTGGCAGCGGCTGCTCAGCAGCACATCGCAGGGCGCATTGCGCAGCATCTGCTCGGCGTTGCTGCCGATGTCCATCGCCTCCGGTGAATGCACGCCGATGCGGCCGCACACCAGCAGCCACGGCTCGCGCTCCCTGGCGAAACGCAGCACGCGTTCGAACGCCTTGCCGTCGAGCAGCGTGATGCCGAGGTCGACGCCCGCTTCAGCCGCCGTCGCCTGGGCGACACGCAGATGCGACTCGTAGATCTTGGCAAGGCCTGTGTCGATGATCTCTTCGTGCAGCGCCTCCTGCTCCTTGAAGCGGAACACCTTCGACGCCTTCTCGGATAGCACGTCCACGATGCCGTTGAACACCGCGTAGTGCAGGTAGGGGTCGTACACCGCCACGGCCTCCACGCGCTTGTGCAGTGCAGCGCCGAGGTCGAGCGCAGTGCGCAGACCGCCGAAGGACTGCGGCGAACCGTCGACGGCGACGATGATGTCGCCATTCATGACTGAATCTCCCGTGCGGCGCACCACCAGCGTGTCCTGGTGGATGCGGCGCACCACGCGGTCGGTGACGCTGCCCAGCAGCGACTCCTTCACGGCACCGGTGCCCAGGGCACCCATCACCACGAGGTCGGGACGCGTCTCCTCGATGTCGGCGACCAGCTCCTGCCAGTTGCGGCCATCGCGCATGCGGGCTTCGAACTCGATGCCGCGCTCCATGCAGCGATAGCGCATGACGTCGGTGTAGCTGTCGCTGATGAGCTGCAGGCCGGTGGTGATGAGCGAATCGTGGATGCGCCGCTGGCGCAGCAGCTCCGCCTCGTCCTGGTACTCCTCGGGGAGCGTGTACTCCATCTGCTTGAAGCGGTAGTCGTGCATGCGGCCGGCGTAGACGTGCACGCCGATGCATCGAGCAGACAACGCCTCCGCGATTGCCAGAGCCACCGTGGTGGCGGCATCAGCGTGCTCGGAGTTGTCGAGCGGTACGTAGATCGTGCGACCCATGCGACCGCGATCGATGATAGCGAGGGTGTCGCAATTCCCGGTTTGCAGTAGGGAGGGTCCTTGCGATTACGATGCACAGGAAATGGACCAATCTCGCTGTCCCTTCCCGCACGAGTCAGGATCTTGTGACGCCCCACAGTGGAGCGAGGACAGCCGGCGCCGGGCCGACGAGGTGGCCCGGGCCAAAGCCCGGTACAGCAGGCTCGACGCCGAGCGCGCCGCCAGCATGGCCCGCCAGGCTGTCGAGTCGCGCGCCGAGGACCGTGCGATCGATGCAATTGACGCAGACTTCGTCGACCAGGTCGGCAAGAAGATGGGCTACGGCCATCCCCTGTCAGAGCGCACCGGCACGCTGGAGTTCGAGTGGACGCCGGAAGCCGAGGAGCGGCTTCGCGAGGTGCCCGAGTTCTGCCGCGAGCTGACCCGCTGGCGCGTGGAGTGGACCGCCCACAAGAAGGGGTTGGGCTACCGCATCACCCCCGAGATCATGGAGGTGAAGTACGCGATGTGGGGCGAGGTCTCAGACCGCATCGAGGCGCGCGAGGGCCAGCAGATGCCCTGGACCGAGGAAGCCGAGCAGCGCCTCGAACGCATCCCGGAGTTCGTCCGCGGCCAGGTGATCCAGGCGGTTGAAGGCAACGCGCG
>JAFAJR010000314.1 GCA_019236085.1 Candidatus Dormiibacterota bacterium | reverse complement strand
CGGCGTCGCGGCACCGAGCTCCTCTGATGCCACCAACGGACTGAACGTCGGCGGACCGCGGCCGGGATCGGGCTCGGCAGGTATCAGCCCGGGCGCAAGTGGAACTGGTTCACCGGGCCCGTCATCGCACCCCCAGCCCAGCCCCGGTTCAGGCGTCCAGACGTGCTCCCTGTCGTTCTGTGTCGACGGACAGACGCTGGAGATAGATGGCGCAAGCGTGTACAACCCGGGGCTGCGTCCGGAGCAGTCCGGGTACCTCAATCCTGCGGGAACGATCCAACTTGCCCAGGATGCGCACCTCAACACGATTCGGATCATCAACTTCTACAGTGACAGCGCGGACCCTAACGTCGAGCCGTTCACGGAATCCAACTGGGTGTTGGTGGACCGGATGATCGCAGCCGCCGGCGCAGCCGGCATGCACGTGGACCTCGGCCTCGGCGACTACCGCAACATCCTGTGGGAATCATGCGTCGATCCGTACACCGCGGACTGGACACGATTCATCGACTTCGTCGCCAACCGGCGCAACACCGTGACGGGTGTCCTGTACAAAGACGATCCAACAATCGCCTTCGTTTCCATATCCGGTGAGCCTCTGCAGGCCAACCGCGCCCACACCGGTGTAAACGCCACCGGCTCACCGGACCCGCGGCTGGCGAACTGCACGATCCAGTACACGACGCAGCAGCTCACGGACTTCTACCGAGCGGCACTCGACGAATGGACGGCTACGGGGGCGACCGTGATGGTCAACACCGGTGGCCTGGGCTACATCAACGAGCCGGACTCAGGGATTGATTGGCACACCATCTTCACGCTGCCGCA
The DNA here is from genome assembly GCA_019236085.1 of Candidatus Dormiibacterota bacterium. Classification (GTDB taxonomy): domain Bacteria; phylum Chloroflexota; class Dormibacteria; order Aeolococcales; family Aeolococcaceae; genus JAFAJR01. Next base: position 4,131 of record JAFAJR010000314.1, on the reverse strand, counting down.
CGATGCCTTCTGCGACATCAAGACCTATGGCGGCATGTATGCCTTTGCGCCCACGGTGGCGGCATACTGCCGCGGCATTGGCAAGCCGATGGTCGACGAGGAGTTCGGCTGGGAGCAGGACATGGGCGACGCCCAACGGGCCTCTGCCTTCGCCGCCACCTATCAGATGCTCCGGTCAGTGGGCGCTGCGGGCTTTGCCTTCTGGAACCTGGGATATCAAGTGGGTGGCACGAGCTATGAGGTGAGCCCCCAGACGCCACGAACATTCGCCGCGGTGCAGGGCGCGCTCTGAGGTGGATCAGGTCACAGCGCGCCCTGTCAACGGCGGCCAAAACCCAAGCGCCGGCGGGGCGGTGGCGGTAGCGGTGGGGCGACCTGCGGCTGAGCGATAGGGGGCAGCGGTCCGGGTTGCAGCGTTGCGACGGCGTGGGCGAGGCCGCCCATTGATTCTGCGTAGTCGTCGTCCGCGTCGGTTGCGACGACGGTCGCGACCCGGGCGACGGGCAGGCCCCGCGCGGTGAGGCTCTCACGAGTGAGCTCGACGTCTGCGAGGTTACCGCTGTTTGGGCCACCGACGACGATGACCAGGTCGGCGTCGTCCAGCGCCGCCGAGCCGCGCTCGTCCAAACGCGACGGTACGTAGGCCACCACGATGCCGTAATTCCGCCGCAGCGCGATAAGCAACGTGCGCAGCCGTGCTTCCGTCACCAGCTCCGCGTGTTCTGGCCGGTGCGGAGCCAGCAGGACGGCAACGTTGGCCGGCCCGGTTGCGCACACCTGCTCCAGGAGCTCGCGGTCCGGCTCCTCGTCGCGCTGCATGAGATCGTCGATGGCCGTCGGGTGGTGCTCGAGATGCAGCGTCTGGCGCACGTCGCCGTGCAGCAGGTCGAGATCCACCAGCGCCACCGTCTTGTCGGTGACGCGTGAAAGCGTCGCAGAGAGGATGATCGCCAGCGCCGACGTGCCCGCACCACCACTCGCCGGCAGTAGGACGACGAGCGACCCCGTGCTCCCCGCGCGTCGCTGCGGGCGTGCTGCGAGCTCGATCGTGGGCTCTGACCGGGCGGCCGCACCGCGGATGGCAGCGATGCGCTGCTGGATGGAGTCGGTGCCGTCGACAGGGATGGTCACGACCCGGGTCAGCGGCGACGTCGCAGCAAGTTCGAGGGCCACGCGGCTGGGGTCGCTGCCGTCGAACTGCTCGCGCAGCAGGAGCACGTCGGGCGCCAGGGAAGCGGCCTCGCCTGCAATGTCGGCAGCTCGCGGAGCGACGCCGCAGACCTCGATGTCCGGCGCCTGCTCGCTCAGCGCCGCGAGGTCTTGCACCACACGAACCACGTCGTCCGCGATCAGCACGCGGATCACCCGATGCTCAGTGCCTCCGGGCATGGGCGCATCGTACGTCGAACGGTGCGGCCCCGACGAGGTGCGCGACGTCCTGCGACGGCGCCGGGCTGACAAAAGAAAAGAGCCGCCCCGAAGGGGCGGCTCATTCGCATCGATGTGCGATGGGTCGGCTTACGTGCCCAGCGCGCTGCTGATGTTGGAGAACACGTTGTTCACCTGCTTGCCAACCAGGGTCAGAATGACGATGACGACGATGGCGATCAGAACCAGGATCAGAGCGTACTCGACCATGCCCTGTCCTTCCTCGTCCTCCTCGCGCGGCTTGCGAACCATAAGCTCGTGCAGCCGAGTGTAAAGATTGCTCAGCATTTCCCTTTGTTCACCTCCTTCGGCGTGGATTTTCAGAGGCAGGTCGCGCTCTGACTGGAGCGACTATGCGTCCGAAGGAGTGGCGGCTGGATGGCCTGTGTGCGAAGGAATCGTAACAAAGGGTCGAACACCACACGGCTGTGCCTGACAGCTGTTCACGCGGTTGTGACTTGATGACAAGCGCGCCACGGGCCGGTGGTTTCGCGTCATCCTGGCCTAGACTCCGAGCATGGCTGTGCCGGCGCTGCAGCGCACGGCGGGGAGACAGTTCGGGGTTTCCCGGCGTGCGCGCCTGCAGGAATTGCGCTACCTCGCCTTCGGCCGGGCGGTCCCGGCTGCGCTCTTCGGCCTGCTCGGCTACAGGGTGCTCGCCGGCCTGGTGGCGCAGGTGCAGTCGCTGCCCCGGTCCGCCGGGGCGCTGGACTGGGCCGCGGGTCCGCTGCCCACCACCATGTACTTCCTCTTTTGTGCCATTCCTGTCTGGATCTACGTGACCCGGCCGATGCCGGCGGCTCGTGACGGACGCGTGCTGCCGCGCCTCGCCGGCTTCACCGGCACCACCATGCTGCTGGTGGTCGGCGCCTTCCCGGTCCCGGTGCTGTTCGTGCCCCCGCTGGCCGTGCGCACGGCGGCGACGCCGCTCACCATCGCCGCGTTCGCGCTGGCGCTGTGGGGCCTGCTGCACCTGCGCCGCAACCTCAGCATCATCCCCGAAGCGCGACGCCTGGTCACAACGGGTCCGTACCGGCTGATCCGCCACCCGCTGTACACCGCAGAGATCATCGTCGCCTTCGGCGCCGTGCTGACCCGGCCTGCCCTCTGGCCCACAGCGATGCTGCTTCCGTTCGTCGCGGTGCAGATGCTGCGTGCCCGCTACGAGGAGCGGCTGCTCCGCTCCACGTTCCCCGAGTACACGGCGTATGCACGGCGATCGGCGCGGATCATCCCGGGGGTGTACTGATGCCCTGGCTGCGGCGCGGCCGCGACGCCACCACTCTCGAAACGGCGCCGTCGATCGACGAGGCGACGCTGGAGCTGGCCCGGCGCGAGGGAACCTATCCCTGCACCTCCGCCGGCTGCACAGCGGTGACCGGGCTGCCCTGCGAGTACGTCGACCGCAGGGACCGTCATTGCCGCACCGCATGGTGTCCGCTGCACCGGGTGATCGTCGAGCAGCACGTGTACTGCAGGCGGCACGCCGGCATCATCGCGGCGCTGCCGTCGGGCGAGACCGTGACGCTGCCGCCGCTGCCGGACCTGGAGAACCGGGCGCCGTCGCTGGCGGGATGGATGGGCAAGCAGCTCGATCCCGATGTGTGGGAGATCATGCTGCGCGAGCTGGAGCAGGAAGCCGGCGGCCAGCTGGTCAGCGACCCCGTGTCGCTGGTCTTCGTCGGCATCGACCGTCAGCGCGCTTGGGAACGAGCCTGGACACTGGCTCTGCAGAACGGCGACCGCCGCCGCGTGTCAGTGGTGGTGGAGGAGATCGCCGACGAAGAGGTCGTGGTCAAGGTTGGCCCGAACGTGGTGGACCGGCTCATCCCCCCGTGGATCCTGCACCGCCGGCAGGGCGAGCAGGTGGCGGAAGAGCAGGACACATCGGAGCGTGAGGCATTCAACCAGCGAGTGCTCGACGCGATGGAGCGCGGCCTGGCGAGGGAGCGTGAGTTGGCTCGCCAGACGCGGGCCGCCGAGGCGCAGCGCTACGTCCCAGCCCCGGAGCCGGGGCACGATCGATGAGCAACGGGCGCATCCTGCTGGTCGACGACGACCCGCGCCTGGTCAACATCGTGGCGATGTACCTCAACATCGAAGGGTACGAGGTGGACACCGCGCAGAACGGCGCAGAGGGGTTGGAGGCGATCGAGCGCCACGTCCCAGACCTCGTGATCCTCGACGTGATGATGCCTGGCATGGACGGCTTGGAGGCGTGCAAGCGCATCCGCAACGATCCGCGCACGCACACCCTGCCGGTGCTCATGTTCACCGCGCTGTCCGGCGAGGACGACGTCGAACGTGCACGTCTCGCCGGCGCCAACCACCTGATCACCAAGCCCTTCAACCTGGTAGGACTCGGCGCTGTGGTGCGCTCGTTCTTCCCAGCCAGCGGAAGCGACGCAGCCTAAGAGGTCGACCGCGGCAAGCTCCGCCGCAGACGGCGCAGCGAGCGGCTTGGGGTGCGTGTCGAAGCGACGATAGGGTCGTGTCTCCGAGCGAGCCGTAGAATTTGTGACGGCGAGCGAGGAGTAGATCCCGTGTCGTCAGAGTGGCACCGCCTCATGCTTGGAGGGCGATGAGCGGCGCTTGCCGCCGTTCCTTACGCCGCGTCGGTGCCGCTGGCTGGGAAGAACGAGCGCACCACAGCGCCGAGTCCTACCAGGTTGAAGGGCTTGGTGATCAGGTGGTTGGCGCCGG
>JAFAJR010000112.1 GCA_019236085.1 Candidatus Dormiibacterota bacterium | reverse complement strand
TGGAGTTGCCGGTAGCGAGCGCCGTGGTGTCGGCGCTGAGCACGTCGGTGCCAAAGCGTCCCACGCTGGAGTTGAGCTGCTTGTAGCAGCGCGCCAGGGGCAGGAAGTTGGGATCCGCGGTCTGACCCGGCGTGATGGTGAGGTCCTCGGTGAGCACGCGGCCGTCGTTGATGTAGTCGTCCTTAAGCCCCAGGATCGCGAGGACCGTCGGCCGGACGTCGGTCTCATCGAGCCAGGTGCCGCTGTTGTTCACCGAGGTGTCGAGCGACGGGTTGGAGTTTGCCGATGCCGACGAGTTGGGTCCCTGAGCCGCGGAGCTCCCGTCGATGCCGTCGTTCTTCACGCCCGGTCCCACGAGACCCAGCCAGTTGTTGTTGATCTCGGGTGCGTAATACCCGTGGTTCCATGCGAATCCGTTGTTCAGCTCGCTGCAGTTGGTGTGCGCGTTTGCCTGGGTGACACCCGAGGCGCACGCCGGCGAGTCGGTGGTGCCGGCCGTCATGTAGAAGTCCGGCTTGGGGAAGAAGCTGAACGAGGGCGAGCGATTGCCATCGCCGCTCACAAAGTGCAGCAGCTGCTCGGTGGTGGGATCCGCCTCGTACTGCAGCACCTTTTCGGTCGCGGCATCGAACGTGTCATCCGCCTGCGCTGCCGCAAAGTCGCGCTCCAGCTGGCGTGTGGTGGCGCTGGTTGGTCCTGGATTGCCCGTGATGAAGATGGCGTCGCCCTGAGGCTCGTCGTAGAAGGCGGTTGTGTCACCCAGCTGGTTGGAAAGCAGCCCGTGGATGTTCACCTGCTGCTCACCGATGCTTCCCGACGGGTACGAGCAGGTGTAGCCCGAAGTACCTGCGGTGCCGGTGCAGGACGAGGTGGGATCGACTGCGCGCCCGACGTTCGCGCCGGCGAAGTGATCGCCCTCATCGGACGAGAAGGTGAAGAGCGTGTTCTGCGGCGTGATGCCGTCGTCGGCTAGGCGCTGGAAAAAGGTGGCGAAGGCGGCGTCGTAAGCGGCGAGGTTCTGCTGGTAGCAGGTGTCACCCGGCCCCAGCGCAGTGCCGGGGCTGGAGCATCCGGTCTGTCCCGTCTTCTTCTCATGGACGTCGGAGATGTAGGCGTAGGTGACCGGGATGCCGATCTCCTGCATGTCGGCGACCCAGGCAAGCGACTGTGCGGCGGTGGGGCTGAAGCCGGGGAAGCCCGGGTACTTGCCCGACGTGCCGCTGAGCTGCGGACCCTTGGAGCTGAAGCCCTCGGTGATGAGGTTGCCGTTGAGATCGGTGAGGTAGTTGCCCGACTCGAGCGACGTTGTGGTCGTGACCGGGTATGTGTGCCCGTTCACCACGCGGTTGTTGCCGGAGTTGGCCGCGCCGGAGAGCGGACCGTTGAGATACCGGTCGCCGTAGAGGGCGTCGTAACCGCTGTATGCCGGTGAGGTTGGCGAGCCGGAGGCCGCGGTGCCATCCGGGTTGGGCTCGTTGGGCAGGTTGTCCGGAGCTTGCGAGCCGCTGGCGGAGGTCTGCCCGTACTTGACGTTCTGCGCGTTGGCGCAGATGGCGTCGCCCGTGGCGCAGTGCAAGGCGAGACCGACGTAGTCCGCGGTTTCCTGGTCCTTGAAGCTGTCGGTGTCAGCGTTGTACTGGGCGTACTCCGGCGAGCCGGTGCCGAAGGTGTTGGCGATATCCGGGCTGGTGTTCTCCAGCACCATGTTGGCGGTGGAGGCGTCGCCCACGTCGCAGCCGGCTCGCGTGAACGGGACCCACGGCGCGGGTGGCGACGCGCCTGAGGGATCCGATGCAGGCACCGCAGACGAGTACGGCTGGTTCACCACGCCGTCGGCGTTGGAATAGGTACTGGTCCAGTAGGCGAAGGACGAGTTCTTCACCACTCCCTGGCTCGGTCCAGCGCTGCCGACGTATGTCTCGTAGCTGTTGGTGATGGGCTGGCCGTGCCGGTCGCCGTAGAGCCCGGTGTAGGTCGCCAGGCTGTCATCGGCCGTGTGCGCGATCAGCGGCGTGTGGTTGTTCGAGAGCAGCGTGCCGTTGTTGACGATGAAGTTGAGCAGGTGTGGCATCTGCTCGAGATCCGACAGCACGTTCGGGTTGTCGCGGTTGAAGTGCACGTTGTCGAAGATGATGTTGATCACGTGCTGCACGCCGTTGCCCAGGTTGCACGCCGTGGCGGCGCGTGCCGGCGACGCCTCAATCTGCGCCGAGCCCGCATAGACAGCAGTTCCGATGAGGCCGCTCATCGTCAGCAAGCCGGCCCACTTGTTCATCGCTGCATCCCCTCGCACTCCGTTGACAGTTCGCGAGTCAGTCTATGAACGCGCCTTCGGACACCGTGTTAAGCCGAATGGAAGGTCCGACGAAGCGCCTGTGCGTGTGCAGCGAAGAGATGGTGCGCCTGTGCATAGCTGCAGCGATTGCTGCGCTTCTAGACGCATTTACTCACGCGGACCGAAACAGCGCGCCGTTCGGATCACCGGTGAGCGCTGATCCCCCAGACTAGTGCTCCAGTACGGGCTTCTACACTGGGGTTTGCGGTGACATCGCTCAGGCTCCGGTTCCCGAAATGGGTGGGCGTCGTGTGTGACGATCTCGAAGCGCAGCGCGCCTTTTACCGCGACGTGCTCGGGTTGCGTGAAGCCCAACGAGGCGACGGCTGGGTGCAATTCGACATCGGCTCAGGCAAGACCTTCGAGCTCATCGCCCGCTCCGCCGAACCGCAGTACGACCGGCCGCGCTATCAGGTCGGATTCGCCGTGGATGACATCGAGGCGAGCCGCGACGAGCTCGTCAACCGCGGCGTCGAACTGGTGGCGGATACGACGAAGAGCACGTCGTCGTGGACGTATTTCCGCGACCCGGAGGGCAACGTCTTCGAGATTACGGAGCGCCACTGACGGCCTCCTCGATTCCGGTGCCGGATGGCGGCCAAGAAAACTTCATACTCGCCTCTCTTGAATGGCTTCAGATCAAAGGAGACGCGGGGTGAGACTCACCCTCCATACGTTCCAGTCAGTTGACGGCGTGATGCAGGCGCCCGGCAGTCAGGGCGAAGACAGAGAGGGCAGCTTCCAGCACGGAGGGTGGGCGTTCGCGTACGACGACGACGAGGCGTCGGCAGTCATCCGTTCGTGGTACGACAGGGCCGGTGCCTTCCTGTTCGGACGCACAACGTACCTTCTGTTCAGCAACTACTGGCCCAAGGTCACCGATCCGAACAATCGCATCGCTGCGCCACTCAACACGCTACCCAAATACGTCGCGACATCGACCCTGAAGACGGTTGATTGGCAACACTCCACCATCCTCGGCGATGTCATGCGTGAGGTGGTGGAACTGAAGGACCGGCCCGGAAAGGAATTGCAAGTGCACGGGAGCGGCGTACTGGCACGTGCGCTCATCGAGCACAACCTGGTCGACGAGTATCGCCTCCTCACATTCCCTGTGCATTTGGGCGCTGGGAAGAGGCTGTTCACCGATCAGGTCCGCGCCGGCTCGTTCCGTCTTCTCGAGAGCGTCGCAACAAAGGTGGGGATCGTGTACTGCAGCTACGAGCCGGCCGGCGCGGTCAACTACGCGAGCGACTGAGCTCGACTGCGTTGCG
>JAFAJR010000109.1 GCA_019236085.1 Candidatus Dormiibacterota bacterium | reverse complement strand
CAGCGCGGCGAGTTCGTCGCTCTCATGGGACCCAGCGGCAGCGGCAAGTCGACCCTGCTCGGCGTCATCGCCGGCCTCGACCAGCCCACCGGCGGCCAGGTGCTGGTCGACGGCATCGACATCACCACCATGCCCGAGAGCCGGCTCGCCGAGGTGCGCAACGCCAAGATCGGGATGGTCTTCCAGGCGTACAACCTCATCCCCGCCCTGACCGCCCAGGAGAACGTAGAGATCCCGCTCTACGCCGGCAGCCACCCAGGCTCGCCGTCGGCGCGGGCCCTGGAGATGCTCACCCTGGTCGGCCTCGCCCAGCGCGCTCATCACCGGCCCAACCAGCTGAGCGGCGGCGAGCAGCAGCGCGTGGCCATCGCCCGGGCCCTGGCCACCAACCCGGCGATCGTCATCGCCGACGAGCCCACGGGCAACCTCGACGCCGCCAACGGCGAGAACATCCTCCAGCTGATGGCAGCACTGCGCGACCACCTGGGCAGCACCTTTCTCATCGCCACCCACGACGCCCACGTCGCCCAGCGCGCCCAGCGGGTGCTCACGATCGTCGACGGCCTGCTCGATGGCGCCGCCCCGCCGCCGCCGCCCAGCTGATGGCACGGCTCCGCCTCTACCTCCGCTACAGCACCCGTTCCCTTCGCCGCGGCGGTCAGCGCAGCCTGCTCGCGATCTTCTGCATCGCGGTCGGGGTCATGGCGGTGGTGGCGCTGCGCCTGGCCGGCGACATGATCTCGGCTTCGCTCACCGCCAACGTGCGCCAGGCCAATGGCGGCGACGTCTCGCTGGTCTCGACCTCGGTGCCGCTCACCGCGCAGGACCTGCAGAAGGTCTCGTCGCTGCAGCGCCAGGGCCTGGTGCACCAGTGGGTGGCGCTCGGCGTGGAGCGCGGAACGCTGCGCCACGACGGCGGAAAGACCGTCGCGCTTTCCTCTCTCTATGTGCTCGACCAGCCCTCGCGGTACCCGCTCGTAGGCAGCCCCGGCTTCGCCGACCCCTCCGACGACACCTACGGCGGCGCGCTGGGCGGGCAGCCCGGGAACCTGGTGGTAACCCAGTTCCTCGCCACCGAGGCAGGGGTGCACCTGGGCGAGACCGTGCATCTCACAGTCGGTGGTGGTAGCGGCGTGGACCTCACAGTCACGGGCGTCCTGGCCAACCAGCTGCTCAGCAACACGGGCTCCAGCGCGGCGTTCATCAACGGCGCCACCTATCACGAGGCGTCGGCGCAGCCGGAGCAGTACGGCGTGGTGGAGATGACAACCCCCAGCGACGCGGCGTCGTCGCAGGTGGCGTCCACGCTCCGCACCGAGTTCCCTCTGGGCACGGTGCAGACGGTGCAGGAGGCGATCAGCGCCAACATCCAGGCCTCCCAGCAGGTGACCGAGTACCTGCAGATCATCGGGTTGCTGGCCCTGGCGATCGGCGGCATCGGCATCGTCAACACCCTGCAGGTGATGCTCTCCCGCCGCCGCGTGGAGATAGCCACGCTGAAGACCACCGGGTACCGGCGGCGCGACCTCTACGCGCTCTTCGGCATCGAGGTCGGGCTTCTGGGGCTCATCGGCGGGCTGGCCGGCACCGCCGCGGGGGTCGGGATGAGCGTCGTGGTGAAGATCCTCATCGAGCAGGTCATCGACGCCCCATTGGTGTTCACCGTCTCCGCCGGGTCGCTGCTGGCCGGCATCGCGGTCGGGATAGTCACCTCCCTGATCTTCGGGCTGCTACCGGTGGTGCGGGCCGCCGGCATCCGACCGGTCGCCGTGCTGCGCGACGTCAGCGAGGGTATCGGCCGCGGCTCGGTTGCCCAGAGCATCGGGCTCTACGCGCTGGTCGGCGCGCTGTTCATCGGCCTGGCGGCTTCGGTCCTCGGCGACCCGCTGTTCGCGCTGCAGCTCGTCCTCTACTCGATCATCGGCCTGCTGCTCCTGGGGGCCGTCTTCTCGGGCGTGGTCTTCCTGGTGGGGCACATCCCGATCCCCGAGCGAGCGCGGCCCGGAGCGTTTGTGGCGCTCTTCGTGGCTGCGGCAATCGCCGCGCTCATCACCCTGCGACTGCAGGGCATCGGCATCGTGCTGCTGGCGGTGTGCGCCCTGGGACTCCTGGTGCTGGTCGGGCCGCGGCGGCAACGCACCGTGTTCAAGCTGGCCCTGCGCTCCCTGGGCCGGTCCCGCCTGCGCACCGCCGGCACGCTGGTGGCGCTCTTCG
>JAFAJR010000323.1 GCA_019236085.1 Candidatus Dormiibacterota bacterium | reverse complement strand
ACATGGCGGCTCACGCAGCGGCCCTCGCGCCGGCATCGAGCACCAGTCGGGCCACGCGGTCGGCGGCGTCGGGGATGCCGCAGCTTGCACTCGCGGCGCACATCGACAGCCAGCGTTCCGTGCCCTCCATCACCTCGCTCACCGCAGAGAACAACCGTGCCGGCGTGCAGTCCTCATCGTCGATGGTCACAGCAGCGCCGGCATGCGCATACGGCATTGCATTGAATCGCTGGTGGCCGCCGGCGTGGGGATAGGGCACGAGGATCATGGGGCGTCCCAGCGCCGAACACTCCGCGAGCGACGAACCGCCGGCGCGCATCACCACCAGGTCGCTGGCAGCGATGCGCTCCCCGATGTCGTCGAAGAACGGCGCAGCCACATACCGCGAGGTGAAGTGCGCCGGCAGTGCCGCTCGCGAGGCACGCACCGACTCCCAGTCGCGCTCGCCGCACTGATGGACGACTGTGACATCGTGCCGCGTCGCCAGCAGGTCCGGGAGCATGCCTTCCAGCGCGGCGTTGAGCGTGTGCGCTCCCTGCGAGCCGCCCATCACCAGCAGCCTGCTGCATCGTTCGGCCACCGGCGCCGGCACCAGCGAGCGGATCTCGCGGCGGATGGGGTTGCCGGTGTGGCGCACAGTCGCGCCCGGCAGCAGTCGCTTCGTCGATGCGAACGAGGCCGCCACCATTCGCGAGCGCCGTGCAAGGAGCCGCGTTGCACGGCCCGGGTAGGCGTTCTGCTCCATGAGAATCGTGGGAATCCGCCGCAGCGTCGCCGCAGCGACGACGGGGACGCAGACGTAGCCGCCGGCACCCACGACGACATCGGTGCGCAGCTCGCGCAGCAGGCGTCCCGCGGCAAACGTCGAGGCTGGGAGGCGGCTCACCGCCAGCACCACGGTGCGGGGATCGCTGGCGTCGACGCCGCTGATGCGCAGCGTGCGCAGCGGGATGCCCGCCTCGCTCACCAGCCGCTCGGCCACTCCTCCCTCGCGTCCCACGACGACGACCTCACCGCCGGGATCGGCGTCGCGCAGCGCCTGGGCCACGGCCAGCGCCGGGGTCAGGTGTCCCCCCGTCCCACCTCCAGCGATCAACACCCGCACGGCCGGCGGCTCCCTGGCGACGACCCTGGGCTGAGATGTTGCACAGCACACCCACGCCCACGAGGCAGGTGGCCAGCGCCGTGCCCCCATAGCTGATGAAGGGAAGCGGAATGCCGGTGGTGGGAATCACCCCCGTGACCGCTCCCACATTGATGAACGCCTCGACGCAGATCCACGCTGTGATGCCTCCAGCCAGCAGTGCTCCGAACTGGTCCGGAGCCCGGAGCGAGGCGCGCACGCCGCGCCACGCCAGAAACAGGAACGCCGCCACCACTGCCACGGTTCCGATCAGCCCGAGCTCCTCGCCGATGATGGCGAAGATGAAGTCCGTGTGCGCCTCGGGCAGCCACTCGTATTTGAGCACGGAGTTGCCCAGTCCCACCCCGCCGATGCCGCCGGACCCCAGCGCCAGCAGCGCCTGACAGTTCTGGAAGCCCGATCCCAGGGCATCGGCGCAGGGGTTGAGGAAGTGCGCCAGACGGTCGGCACGATATGACACGAGCGACACGAGCAGGAATCCGACGCCGCCGAGGAAGGCGAGCAGCAGCACGAGGTGGCGCTTCAGCGCGCCGCCCAGTGCCAGCATCACGAAGCCCACGGCGGCGATGACGATGGTGCTGCCCAGGTCACGCTCGGCAAGGATGAGTCCCAGGAGCGCAACCATCACGACGATGTAGTCGCGCACGCCGTGCAGCGAGCGCAACTTGCTGGCGCGGTCGTCGATCCAGCGGGCACAGAAGACGATCGCCACTGCGACTGCAACCGCTGACGGTTGCACTGACAGCGGACCGAACTGGAACCAGCGTTGCGCGCCGTTGTGCTCCGATCCGATGTGCGGCAGCAGCACCACCACCAGTGCCACGAGCATTACGGCCATCGCCGGCTTGGCCAGGCGGCGCAGGCGGTGATAGTCGATGCGTGCAGCGAGCACCATTCCTGCGGCGCCCAGGCCCACACCCACCAGCTGGTGCTCGAAGAAATAGTTGGGGTTGCCGTACCACAGGTAGCCCAGCGCCTCCGAGGCGCTGTACACCATCACCAGGCCGAATGCGACAAGCCCGACGACGACGATGAGCAGCCATCCGTCAACTCCCGCTGCGGCCGTGGCGCGGTCGGCGGCTGCGAACATGCGGCCGGCCAGGCCGGCGCTCACCCGCCAGCCCGAGGTGCGTTCGAACGCGGTCGCAGGACTGGCCATCAGCTGTCCTCCGCCGCTGTGCGGGCGCGTACCAGCCGCATGAACTCGTCCCCGCGGTGCTCGAAGCTGCGGAACTGGTCGAAGCTCTTGAACCCGGGAGCGAACAGCACCACGTCGCCCGTCTCTGCGAGCGATGCGGCGTCGTCGACAGCCCTTTCCAGCGTGCCGCTCACATGACTGTCTGTGAAGCCGCGTGCCGCGAGCGCCCCATCGAGCTCAGCCGCAATCTCACCGATGAGCAGCGCATGGCGGACGCGGTGTGCGACCTCGGCCGCCAGCGTGTCGAGCGGTGTCCCCATCCCGCGTCCGCCACCGATCCACACGATGGGGCGTCCCTCGAAAGAGCGCAGAGCCATGAGCGTGGACTCGGTGTTGGTGGCCTTGCTGTCGTTGATCCACAGCACGCCGCGGTGCACCGCGACTGTCTGCAGGCGGTGCGGCACCGCGCTGAAGTCGCGGACACCGTCAGCGATCGACGCGGCGTCCATGCCGCAGGCGCGGGTGACGCTCACCGCTGCCAGCACGTTGCCGACGTTGTGCGGTCCGAACAGCGGGATGTCCGACACGGGCAGAACGGCCACCTCTCGACCCCGCTCCACGCTGACCACGACGCCGTCGCGGGTGACAGCGCGGTCGCCGTCGGGTGCATCGCCGAACCAGCGAAGCGGCGCCGCCACACGCGACGCCATGTCCCGGGTCACCGGGTCGTCCCAGCCCAGCACCGCGCAGTCGCGGGCGAAGCGCACCACGCGCTCCTTGATGGCCGCGTAGTTCTCCAGCGAGCCGTGACGGTCGAGATGGTCCGGGGTGACGTTGAGCACGCATCCCACAGCACAGCGCGGCTGCTCCACCGACTCGAGCTGGAACGACGACAGCTCCAGCACCACCCAGTCGTCGCCACCGATGGCCTCGAGACGGTCGATCATCGGCACCCCGATGTTTCCGCCACAGTGGACCGGAACGTCGCCGCGCGACAGCACCGCGGCGACCAGCGAGGTGGTGGTGGTCTTGCCGTTGGTGCCGGTGATGCCGACGATGCGTCCGCGGCACCGCTCGAACACCAGCGCCACCTCGCTGCGCACGTCGATGCCGCGGCGCCTGGCCTCGGCCAGCTCCGGCGCATCCCAGGGCACGCCGGGGCTGGGCACCACGAGCGAAGCACCGTCGAGCGACGTGGAGTCGTAACCGCCGAGCGTCACCGTCACTCCGGGTGGCAGCTCGGCTGCCCGTTCGCGCAACTCGGCGTTGTCGTCGCGGTCGATCACACGAACGGCGCGACCCTCGGCGGCGAACGTGCGCGCCACAGCACGACCGGTGCGGGCCAGCCCGATCACAACGACGGCGCCGCGGTTCACAGGGCTCCCGCCAACCGCGCGTAGAGCACTGTGAACACCGCGCCCACTGCTGCGGCTGCGGTGAATGCGGCCACCAGCCGCTGCTCGCGCAGGCCGAGCTCTTCGAAGTGGTGGTGCAGCGGGCTGGCACGCAGCAGGCGCCGGTTGAAACGGCGTATCGCAGTGACATTGACGATGACCGACAGCGTCTCGACCACGAACACGATGCCCAGCAGCGGCAGCGCCCACAGCAGGT
>JAFAJR010000268.1 GCA_019236085.1 Candidatus Dormiibacterota bacterium | reverse complement strand
GAGCGGCGTGCGCAGCTCGTGGGAGGCGTCGGAGATGAAGTGACGCAGGCGCTGTTCGTTGCGTTCGCGTTCGGTGAACGCGGTTTCGAGTTGAGATAGCATGGTGTTGAGCGCAAGGCCGAGCTGTCCCACCTCCGTGTTCTCGGTCGACGGCTCAACGCGGCGGCTGAGGTCTGTGGCAGCTATCGAGCGCGCCATCGCCGCCATGCGCTCCAGGGGCTTCAGGCTAGTGCGCACGATGAACCAGGTTGCGCCGCCGACGACGAGTGTCAGTCCGGCGGTGATCAGCACCTCGAGCAGCAGGACCTGGCCGAGGGTGGCGTTGGCCTTGTCAGCAGGCACGGCGGCGACGAGCACGTCGGCGCTGTTCGGGATGTCGTCCACGTATACCCGATACGAGGAGAACGTGCCAGTGCCGGCCGCGTCGAAGTACTGGTGGAACATCGTGGGCGCCGATGCAGGCAGATCAGGATGAGAGGTGTCGTTCGGGCCGCCGTTCAGGCTGACGTCGAATGTGGCCACCGTGTGGTTGTCCGGCGTGAGGATGGCGCCGTACGTGCCGGGCGGGAGCGAGCGGACGTTGGGCGGGAAATTCTGGCCGGTCGCCACCGCGAGCACGGCGTCACCGACGTTGTCGTGAATGTCGAACAGCTCGTTGTCAAGCTGGGAGAACAGCTGCCCGTGCAGAACGCTGTACGTGACAACATCGGCGACAACAAGCCCGATCACGAACAGCGGTGCCAGCGTCAGCACCAGCCGCAGGCGTAGGGACATCAGGCGGTGCGCGGCACTCGCAGGACGTAGCCCACGCCGCGCACGGTGTGGATGAGCTGCGGATCGGTCTGGTCGACCTTGCGCCGCAGGTAGCTGATGTATGTCTCGAGCACGCTGGCGTCGCCGCCGAAGTCGTAGTTCCAGACATGGTCGAGGATCTGGGTGCGCGACAGCACGCGTCCCGCATTGATGAGCAGGTAGCGCAGCAGCCGGAACTCGGTTCGCGTCAGCTCCACCTCTCTGCCGGCGCGGAACACCTCGTGCGTCTCCTCGTTGAGCTCAAGGTCGGCCAGCGAGAGTGCTGCACTGGCGATGCCGGAGCCGTTGCCGTGACGGCGCAGCACCACCCGGATGCGCGCCACGAGCTCCTCGATGCTGAAGGGCTTGGTGACGTAGTCGTCGCCGCCGACGGTGAGGCCGTGCACCTTGTCTTCGGTGGCATCGCGCGCGGTGAGGAAGATAACGGGCACCTTGAGGCCGTCGCCGACGAGCTTCTCGACAAAGGAGAAGCCGTCCTGGTCCGGCAGGCCGACGTCGAGCACGATGAGCTCGGGACGGAACTCCATGACTGCGCGGCGTGCGTCGCGCGCGGTGGCCGCCGTGTGGGCCTCGAAACCCTCGTATTTGAGGGCCATGGCCACGAGGTCCGTGATGGAGCGCTCGTCGTCCACCACGAGGATCCGGTTCTTGTCGGTCATGGGCACATCTTCGTCAAGATTCCTGGGAAGTCGCTGAGAGCCTGTCAAAAGCCGCATGGGAAGGGTCATTCCGCGCTCACAGCGGCTCCCCAGGAGCGGCCCGGAACGCTGCCAGACCGCCTCATCAGGCTGATCGGGCATGATCCAAGCAGCCTCCATAGCCCCGCCGTTCCGCGGCACAGCTTTCCGTTCGAGCTGTTCGACATGCAGGTGCCCAAACGTCGCCGGGTTCGTGAGCGTGGTCGATCGCGCCACGATGGAATTCGACGTGCACTTCGCCAAGGCGTAACCGTCGCACGCGAGCGTTGGAGCGGCATGATAGTGGCCTGATGACTGATCCACAGGACGACGCCACGCCTGCCGAACCGGGTGACGAGGACCACGAGTCGCGACTGCACCGGCTCGAGCGCACCGTGCACGACCACCTGGTGGCGGCCGAGGTCGCCATGGAAGAGGCCGCGGGGTATGGGGAGGTGACCGCGGCGGTGAAGGGCGCTGAGGCAGCCGTGGAACCGGACACGGAGCTCGGCGACGCCGAGGAGGATTCCACACCGCGGCGCTGACCCTGCGCTCGCTCAGCGAGCGCCGCCACGGCGGCCGGGTGCACGGTGTGTTCTACCTGTTGCACCCGGGGCCGTCGGTGCTGGTGACGCTCACGTTCGTCGCGGTGTCGTGTCTGGCGCTGCGCGGTGTCCCCGGGCCACTGCGCCTTG
>JAFAJR010000219.1 GCA_019236085.1 Candidatus Dormiibacterota bacterium | reverse complement strand
GGTGGAGCTGCGCGAGGCTGCCGACTATCCCGACGCCCAGAAGCTGGTCGGCTGGATGGAGGAGCGTGACGTGCTGGTGGTGCCGGTGACAGCGCATCCGGCGCCGCGCATCGCTCACTGGCGCACCAGCGGCTGGCTGCGCACCGGCGTCGCCGTCGCCCGTTGGATGGGCTTCGCTCCGCCCTGGAACCTGGCCGGCTGCCCGGCGGTGGCCATCCCGGTGCTGACCGGGCAATCGGGCCTGCCGGTGGGCGTGCAGATCGTCGGCCCGCCACGCACCGAGCTGACCCTGCTCGCCATCGCGGCGCAGCTCGGGCGTCTCCTGACAACTTCGTCGTAATTCCCCTACACTGCCCTGTGTCGACGGGGCTCGACGCGCGGAAGGGGATCGGCCAAGGGGATCTGGGATGAAGTTGCTCGATGCGCTGCCGGTGGGTGTCGCCATGCTCGAGCCAGCACCGCCGTTCCGCTGCATCTACGTGAATGCCATGTTCGGGCTCTGGCGCTGGCGCGGCCCTGAGCCACGGCATGGAGCGCTGCTGGAGGGGCTTCTGTCGCCCGACGTCAGGGACAGCGCGGTGGTCATGCAGCGCGCCCTGGACAGCGGCACCGCGCAGTTGCTCACCGCCGACGACCCGGGGCAGCCGGAGCCTCTCACCTGCGCCGTGGTCTGCGCTCTGCACGGGACTCTCAAGGTGCCCACAGCGCTGCTGATCACCACCGTCGGAGCGATCGATGAGCTGTTGATGGCGGGGGTCCGCGCCGGGCTGCTGCCGCCATTCGCCGAGGTGGAGCTGCAGGGCGTGAGCACTGCGCCGAGGCAAACGACCCCAGCCGAGCAGGGTGTGCGCGGAGTGGAGCTCGAGGGTGTCACTACCGACGTCAACCGCCAGGTGGTGACGCGCGACGGTGTGGAACGGCGCCTGACGTGGACCGAATGGCAGCTGTTCACACACCTCGTCGACAACGCGGGCACCACGCTTCGTCGTGAGCAGCTGGCGCGAATCCTGTGGGGCGAGGCTGGTCCGAGCCGAGTGAACGAGGTCGATGTCTACATCTCGCGGGTGCGGCGCAAGGTGGAGCAGAACCCCAGGCGACCGCGGGTCATCGAGACGGTCCGCGGCGAGGGCTACAGGGTGCCGCTGCGGGCGGTGAAGACCGGAAACGACACCGCGAGGAATTCGAAGCTGTCGGTTCTGTAAGCGACGTTGCTCGCGCGGTCGTGCCTCTGCTAGCTTGACCCCCAAGGCAAGGAGATTCCTCGGAAGGGAGGTCCATGCGAGAGCAACTGCGCGAGTGGCTGAACCGTGTGAATTCACGGCTGCTCAAGCTCGTGATCGGAACGGCCGGCGTGGCCGTTGCCGCAGTGCTCTTCGCGTCGCATGCTGATGCTTCGACCGCGCCGACATTGCCTCCGGCACCGGCGTCGCTGCAACCTGTGGCACCTGTCGTCAGCGCCGTCGCGCTGCCGAAATGGGTGCCGCCGACTGCGCTTTCGACG
Source organism: Candidatus Dormiibacterota bacterium (assembly GCA_019236085.1). Lineage (GTDB taxonomy): Bacteria > Chloroflexota > Dormibacteria > Aeolococcales > Aeolococcaceae > JAFAJR01. Next base: position 980 of record JAFAJR010000219.1, on the reverse strand, counting down.
TCACCCACCACCACGGCCGTCGCCGCCGCGCAGTCGGCGGTGAGCGTCGTAACGCGAGTGCTGGACCGGGTCCAGCAGGCAACGACGCAAACCGGTGCGACCACGGGCGGGTTGACGACAGAGGTGACCACAACTCTTGCGGCAGTGACGGGTGATGCCGCCCCGGGTGCTGTGACGGGCAACCTGCTCGGCACGCTGACCCACGGGACGGTGATGGTCCTGCCCTCGCAACCGGCGAAGGCCGGGGGCGCCTCCTTGGCACCGCGTGCGCCCTCTCCTCAGAGCGCACCGCGGCTGATCAGCCGCGATGCCGCGGACGTGCAGTCGGCGGCAGCCTCGGCAACGGCACAGAAGGCAGTCCCCGGCAGCACACAGCGCCCGGCGACTCCGGCGCTGCCGTCGCCGTCACTTCCCGGGACGCCCGGGCTCCCGGCCGGCAACAGCGGCAGCGGCGGCGTGAGCCTGCCGGTGGTGCGCAACGGCGGCCGTCCGGATGCCCTGTGCTCCGCGGTCGCCACGCTGCCCGGATGCGGCGCTGCGCAGACGCCGCATTCCTCGTCTCGCGAGAGCGAGAGCGGTGGCGGGTCGGCGGCGGGAGGCTCTGACGAGTCCTCGTCCTCATCAGACCCCTCATCACCATCGTCGACAGATTCGTCAGGAACGGTCGGAGCAGGCTCATCGGCGCCTGACGGGCTTCCCCACCCGGTAGCGGCGAGCGTCTCGCCCGGGCAGGGCGGGTCCGGCTCGGCGGTTGCGGTGGCGGTTTCGGGTTCCGGCGACGCTCAGGCATCGTCCCAGGCCGGGGAGGGAAGCGGCAGCACCACGCCGTCGCTGAGCGCGGTGCCCGGCATGGGCGGGAGCTGCGCCGGCGCCGGTGGCAGCGGCAACGCTGTTGCCCTGGCCGTCGGCGGAACGGGCCCAGCTGACGCGACGGCGGGATCCGGCAGCGCCCAGGGCGCCTCCTGCAACGGCAGCGGCAG
>JAFAJR010000179.1 GCA_019236085.1 Candidatus Dormiibacterota bacterium | reverse complement strand
CGGACGCTTTCACCACGGGGCAGATGCCGGCGGCGCTGGCCATGCAGCCGTACCCAGTGCACGGCGCCTTCGCCACAGCCTTCACCCCGCAGCACGAGCACGCTGCAGCACAGCGAACGCTCGGATACCTGCAGGCCCAGCTCGCAGCTGACGGCGCTTTCACGGGCAACCAGCCCAGTGACGATTCGAGCGAGCTCTTCGTGATCGGCGCGGCTGCCGCAGGATTCGATCCCAACACGTTGCACAACGGCAGCGGCGCGTCCGTGGTGCAGCACCTGAGGGGCAGTGCGTCCACCGACTGCACCACATCCGTGAACACGACCGGCGGTTGCGGCCGGCTTGTGCAAGCGATCATCGCCGCCGGCGACGATCCGGCCAACTTTGGCGGCATCGATCCGCTGTCACTCCTGGAACATCACTTCGATGCCGCCACGGGTGCGTACGGCGACGGCGAGACCTTCACGCAGTCGCTCGCCATCCAGGCGGTGGTCAACGCCACCGGCGCGTGGCCGGCAAACGCGCTGCTCCTGCTTGCGGACAACCAGGACAGCGACGGCGGCTGGAACTACAAGGACAGCAAGGACGACCCGGTCGGAAGCGACACCAACTCAACAGCCATGGCGCTGATGGCGCTGGACGCAGCCGGCGATCACACGTTTGACGCCGCCGCGCTGGCCTGGCTGCGCACCCAACAGGACACCGATGGTGGCTTCCCCTATCAAGCCGGTGATGGGACCGATCCCGACTCCACCGCACTCGTGATCCAGGCCATTGTCGCGACCGGCGACGACGCCACCACTGCAGCCTGGGCCAAGGTCGGTGCCACGGCGCTGAATGCGCTCGTCATGGAGCAGACAGCGAACGGCGGATACACATACCCCGGCAATGCGGCACCGGACGTGCTCACCTCGGCCCAGGTGCCGCCCGGCCTTGAACGCGCTGCGTTCCCGGTGCCGTTCCGCAGCCGGGCGTTCTACGCCCCGGGTGCGTCGCTCACCGGGTCGGCTTCACCGCCTGCGGCGGGCAGCGGGACACCATCGGTTCCGTCAACCGGCGGCGCTGCTGACGCGGTGGCCTGGTTGCTGCTCGGCGCCGGCGGGCTGATCATCGGTTGCGCCGGAATGATGCGGGTGGCCCGGAAGCGCTGATGCAGCGCGCGATGCGCCTGCTGCTGACAGCCGGCGTTGCGGCTTCAGGCTTCAGCGCTGCCAGCGCAGTGCTCCGACCCGCGTCGGCACCTGCGGCAACACCCTGCGACGCAGCGACGTGGTCGCATCACGCGGCACTGGTGGTCGAGCACGGCGACGGCAGCACGGTGCGTATCTGCGTCGGTTTCGATTCGTCGAGCATCAGCGGCGCCGACATCCTGCACGCCAGCCTCATCGAGTACGGCACGGTGTCGTACAGCGGCGAGGGCGACGCTGTGTGTCAGATCGACCATGAGCCCGCGACCTATCCGCCATCCTGCTGGACCGCGAGCAGCCCCTACTGGGCGTTCTTCGTGTCCCGCGGTGGCGGAGCATGGAGCGCGTCGCCTCGCGGCATCGACACCGAAATGTTCTCCGACGGCGACGCCGCGGGATTCCGCTACGACTCGCAGAGCGGTGCCATGTTTGCGCCGGTGTCCCCGGCTGGGACGTGCACGCTGGCGACGCCCCAACCGACTCCGGCCCCTACCGCGGTGCCGCCCCGTCCGACGGCCGCCCAGACATCACGGCCTGCAGCGTCGTCGACAGCCGTCGCTGGTGCTGCTTCAGCTCCCGCCATCGCAGTCCAACCATCCGCTGCGGCAAGCAGCAGCGTCGCCTCGCCGGCGCCCGGTGTCGCAGCCGTGATTGACAAGCCGGCGACGCAGTCCTCGCAGAGCGGTGTCGCCGCAGGCGCAGTCGCCGCCGGGGTGGTGGGCGCGGCGCTGCTTGGACTGCTGGGGATGCAGCTGCTGCGACGCCGGCACCGATGAGTCCGAGGCCGCTCGCCGCCTGGAGCATGGCGGCGCTCACCATCGCGCTGGCCACCACCAACCCCGTGTACCGCGCAGTGATCCTGCTGGCTGCCCTCAACGTGGTGATCGCGCTGCGCCGCCGTGAAGCGCGGCTCCGTCCGCTCGCCGCCGGCCTGGTGCTCTCGGGTCTCATCGCGGTGGTGGTGACCGTCGCGGTGAGTCATGCCGGCAGCGATGTTCTGCTGCGCATCCCCGGCGGCATTCCCGTGCTGGGGGGCGCTGTCACTGTGGAGGCGATCGTCTACGGAGTCACCACCGCGCTGGGCATTGCCGCTGTGGTGTGCGCCGTGGCGCCGCTGTCGCTGGCGCTGCAGCCACATCAGCTGATCGACGCGTTGCCGCCATTGCTGACACGAACCGGAGCGGTCGTGGGGACCGCCGTGAACCTGCTCCCGGGGCTGGGGCGCAGCGCGGCTGAGATCCGCGACGCTCAGCGCATGCGCGGCTGGCGGGCTCGGCGTGTGCGTGAATGGCCGGACCTCGCCGTCCCGGTGGTGCTCACAGCGCTCGAGCGTTCGATGCAGCTCGCTGAGGCGATGGAGGCACGGGGATACGCTACCACCGCCCGCACTCATTACATCCTGCCTCGATTCGACGCAGCCTCAGCCGCCGTCGCCACCGTTTCGGTGCTCGCGGCTGCAATCTTCGTGGGTCTCCGCGTCGCCGGGGTGGCGCAGGACTGGTACCCGTATCCCAGCCTCACACCGCCGCCGATCGACCTTGCAGCACTCGCCTGCTGCGCTGTGACGGCGCTGCCGCTGCTGCTCGTCCGCCGCTGAGATGGCTGCGCTGCGCATCGCGTCGCTTTCGTACTGGTACCCGGACTCCGACATCGCGGCGCTCGACACGGTGACATGGTCTGTCGACGGTGGCATCACGGTGGTCGCCGGGCCATCCGGGAGCGGCAAATCGACGCTGCTGCGCCTATGCAACGGGTTGGTTCCCCACTTTCACGGAGGCCGGGTCCGTGGCCAGGCCACAGTTGCAGGCCTCGACATCCTGCGCAGCTCAACGCGAGAGCTGGCGCAGCATGTCGGGTTCCTCTTCCAGGACCCGGAGCTCCAGGGGGTGTACGCAACCGTGGAGCGGGACGTCGCCTTCGGCCTGGAGA
>JAFAJR010000176.1 GCA_019236085.1 Candidatus Dormiibacterota bacterium | reverse complement strand
ATACAGCTCGACATAGCCGTCACTGGTGTGCACCTCGGTGCCGCGATATGCGATCTGCGTGCCGTCCGGCGACCAGACCGGCCGGCCACTGCTGATGGCCTCCGGCGTGAGCCGCCGCGGTGGCCGGCTCAGCGTCATGTCCTGCAGCCACACCGCCCCGCCGGGCCAGCGGAATCGGTCGACGCTGCGGTCGCTGACGAACGCGAGCGTCCTGCCGTCGGGCGAGAACGACGGCATGCGTGAGTCCGAGTCACCGTCGGTGAGCTGACGCGGCGTGCCGCCGTCGACAGAGACCTGCAGAAGCTGCGAGCGACGCTCGTAGGTGTAACCGGCGCCATCGGAGCGGTACCAGAGCCGCTCGATGCTGCGCACCGCAGGGAGCGCACGGCCCTCGAACCCGGCGCGCTCCGACTCGACGTCGTCAGCGCTGCCCACCAGTGAGGTGACCAGAACCGAGCGTGAGTCCGGCGCCCACACAGGGTCGCCCGCGCCGCCGGCGAGATGAGTCAGCTGCCGCGCGTTGCTGCCATCTGCGTCACAAACCCAGAGCTGCGGCTTGTGTACGCCGGCCTCGCCCTCGGCGACGGATTGCGGCTTCAGCGACGGCGACGGCGAGCGGGTGAAGGCGATGCGCGATCCGTCAGGCGACCAGCGCGGCGCCTGGTCGTTCGGGCCGTCACTGATGACAGTCGCCGTACCGTCGGCGGTCCCGACCCGCCAGATGCGGCGGCGGTACTCATAGATCTCGCGGTCCATCTGCATGACCACCACAGCGACGTGCTGCGCGTCAGGCGCCATCCGAGGGTCTTCGGCCACGCGGATTGCGTAGAGGTCGTCGGGGCGAAGCCCGGGACGCGAGGAAAGTTGGCTCACAGGAGGGTGGGTGCGGGCCCGGTGAGGGTGTCGACGGGAACGCCCATCACCGACTCCTCGCCGAGCGCGTACACGACCTTGCCCAGGTCGCCATCGGACTCCTCGTAGATCTGCAGCTGGCGGTCCGCGCTGGTTCCCTCCTCGAGGATCGTGTTGACGTACGCCACGTCCTGACGGCTGCCCAGCTCGTCGACCACGTCGTCGACGAAGTCCAGCAATTCTCCGGCCAGGACGCGCATGGGAACCTCCGCCTGACGCCCGAAGTCGATAAGGTTGCCGTCGATGCCGTGACGCATCGCACGCCATTTGTTCTCCGCGATGAGGCTGGGCAGGTACTTGCGAAACCCGAGGTTGCGCTCCCGCAGCTTGATGAGCTTGGCGCAGATGGCCTGGATCAGGGCTGCGATGCACACCGCCTCATCGATCTTGGTGGGCATGTCGCAGACGCGGAATTCGATGGTGGGGTAAAAGGGGTGCGCGCGCAGGTCCCACCACACCTTCTTGCCGTCGTCGATGCTATGCGTCTTGACCAGCAGCTCGACGTAATTCTCGTACTCGCCGTAGCTGGTGAAGTCGGGTGGGATGCCGGTGCGCGGAATGCGCGACCAGATGACGCTGCGATACGACTTCAGGCCCGTCTTGCGCTTCAGCCAGAAAGGGCTCGACGTCGAGAGCGCGAGCAGGTGGGGCAGGAAGTAGCGCGCTTCGTTCATCACCTCGATGCGCCGGTCCTTGTCAGGAATGCCGACGTGCACGTGCATGCCGAAGATGAGCAGCTGGCGGATGACGTCCTGCAGGTCTTCCTCCAGCGTGTGGTAACGCTCGTGGTCCGTGATGCGCTGGTCCTGCCAGTGCGCCCAGGGATGCGTGCCGGCGCAGACGATGTGGAGCTCATCGGGCGCCAGCAAAGACGCCAGCGTGCCCCGCAGCCGCACCAGCTCGGCGCGAGCCTGGCTGACGTCGTTGCAGATGGTGGTACCTATCTCCACCACCGACTGCATCATCTCAGCCTTCACCTGCTCGCCGAGCACCGGTGTGGCCACCGCGAGCAGCGCGCCGATGTGGGAGCGCAAGTTGCCGTCGTGGTCGACGATCTGGTACTCCTCTTCGATCCCGATCGTCAGCTGCGTCTCGGTCGCTTCCACCTACGCCTCCTCGAGCACGTACGATGGCACAACGCTGCCGGCCCCGGCCGTGACGTTCATCAGCGCCGAAGCCGACACCCTGGTGAGGCAGCCACGCATTCGCCCCTGGAAGCAATAGGGGTTCGTGTCCACAGACAGCTCCACGATGGCTGCCTCCGGGACGGTCACCGGAAAGGGTTGCACCGGCGCGGGCACTGCCTCCTGCACCACCGACGGCTCTGCCAGTGCGGTGCGCAGCGCCTGGTCCCACTCGTCCGCGCTGCTCAGCCAGCCCAGCGTGACGCCGCGTCCGCCGTAGTCATCGTTGGGCTTGATCACCAGCTGAGCGCGGTGCTCCCGGATGTGTGCCACGAGGTCAGCCACCGGCTCGCCATGCCGCGTGACGCTGCCCTCCCGGACCTTGCGAGTCCAGGGGATGTGGCGTTCGATGGCAACGCGCTGCTGCGCCGAGTACAGCGGTGCGTAGCGGTCGTCCGAGAGCAGCGCGAGGCTCATCTTCTTGTGCAGCAGCTTGGCGCGAAACGGGTTCACGACGCACACATCACCCGCCAGGTATGCATCGATGAGGGCGCGGCCCTCGTCGCCGCTGGCCAGAAGCTCGGACGCCAGGACACGCCGGTACACCAGCGTGATCCGTGTGTCACCGAGGTACAGGCCGCCATTCCGATGCGCGAGTGATTTGGGTTCGCAGATGAACGCGTCGATGCCGCGTGCCCTGAACGCTGCGACGAAGAGCTCGAACTCTGCGACCGTGGGGAGGCCGGGCCAGTCGACGATCGCCACCACCGGCGTGTCGCGCCCGCCCCATTGCTCGTAGCTGGCCAGCAATGCATCCACCTGGTGGTCGGCGACCGGCAGTCGGCGGATGCGCATCCTGCGCCGGAAGTCGCGCATCACCGGCAGGGTCTCGAACACGTCGGTGAGCCGGTCGCCGTAGGCCATCCCCGCCGGCGATTCGGCGTTGTACTCCATGAAGCGCACAGTCCCCGAGACGAAGGAGTCCAACCGTGATGCTGGTGACGACAGCGCACAGCGCGTGTCGGCAAGGGCCAGCCGTTCCTCCTCCGGATGCAGGTCGAGCTCAGCGCGAAGCGTGGAGTCGGTGAGGAGTGCCCGCTCCAGCGCCCCGAGCGCGGACAGCACGCCGTGTGCCGCCGCCCTGATGCGGCGGAAGGAAGACCGAGGGATCAGATGCGGTCGCAGCGCAACGCACAGCGGCCGCGTGCCGAAGACCAGGCGGCGGGCGCGCTGCCCCGCGTCGAGCAGAGCCGCGCTGTCCTCAGCGAGCGTGCCGTGGCTCAGCAGCTCGTGATAGAGGTCGATCGCCTCTCGCGCGGGGTCAGCGGGGTGCGACGTTCGCCGGGTCCTCCGCCGGTTGCTGCACGAATTGCCAGAAACGGTGATTGCCGGTCCAGGGCGCAGTGCGCTGTCCTGTGGCGTAGTCGATAACCAGTGAGCTCATGTGGTCGAGCACCCAGGAGAATGCATCCTCCTTGATGGAGAAGTTGTCGAAATCGGGCGCGGGATTCAGGAAGTCGATGGCGTACAGCTCGTCGTCGCGGACTGCGAACTCCACGGTGTCCATGTCGTAGCCCAGCGCCGTGACCAGGCGGTGCGCCAGCTCTTCGGAGCGCTCGCGCAGCCGGCCGTCGGGCGGGTTGTCGATGACGTAGCGGTACGCGAACTCCCGCCGCGGGTCGTACCGCATCACATAGACATCGCCGCCGATGCAGATGCAGCGCGTGTAGTCCTGCCAGTCGATGAACTCCTGCAGGATCATCGTCTTGGTGCCACTCGTGTCGTACGCCGCAACCAGCTGGTCGCGCGAGTTGACGATGTGCACGTCCTTCCAACCCCCACCCGTGTTGGGTTTGAGCACAGCGGGAAGTCCTGTGTACTCCAGGATCTCGTCCCACGGCAGCGGGTAGCGCAGGTTGCGCAGCGAGCGCTGTGGGTCAACGCCCTCGATGTACGAGTGATTGGGGAGCACCACCGTCTTGGGCACGGCTACCCCGATGTGCCGGGCCAGCGTGCATTCGAAGAACTTCTCGTCCGCCTCCCACCAGAAGGGGTCGTTCACCACCGTCGTTCCCATGAGCACCGCGGACTTCAGCGCCGCGCGGTAGTACGGCACCTCGTGCGAGATGCGGTCGACGATCACCGCGTAGTTCGGCTCCTCGAATTCCTGCGTGCCGCCGAGTGTCGCCATCTCAGCACGGACTCCCGCGGCACGGCCGCGTTCGTTGACAGCGGCGATGAACGGCGCAGGGAAGGTGTTCTCCATGCCGACCAGCAGGCCGACGATCTGCTCAGACATGGTCGTGCAGCATGCGCTTCCAATACGGCCAGTCGTGTGCCCAGCCGTTCCACACGTCGAGGTCCACGCCCACGCCCTTGGCCAGCAGCGCCTCACCGAGACGGATAGACTCGTCAGAGTTGGCGTCGTCGCGGCCGGTGACGATCGCTTTCACGGCCCAGCCGCGCATCGGTCCGAGGTACGCCTCGTCACCGAGGTTGGGCACGAACATCAGCGGGTCGTTGAAGTACACAGACTCGTCGAAGTAACCGTTCAGCCAGTGCGACGTGCTGTAGGCGCCCGAGAGGCCGATGAAGCCGCGATACGACGCTGGCTGGCGCAGGGCCATCAGGGCCGCGTGGAAGGCGCCGAACGATGGGCCGGCCAGCACCGGCACAGATCCCGTCTGCGGTGACACCTCGTGCAGGATGTAGCGCTCGTAATCCTCGGCGCGTCGAATCCTGTCGGCTGGTGAACGCCAGTTGGCGTACCATGATTCGCCGTCGACGCTGTCGACGCACCAGAGTTGCACATGGCCGGCATCGATCCGGTCGCGCACTGCGTCGACCAGACCGAAGTCTTCCCATTGATAGAACCGCCCCATGGAGGTCGGAAATGCAATCAGCGGTACACCGCGCTCGCCGAAGCGGAGGATCTCCATGTCGCGCTGCAGCGCTGCGCTCCACTGCTTCATGTACTGGCGCATCAGGCCGTCCGTCCCGTGAGCATGCCCGCGCACTCTAGCGTCCGCGACGCAGGATCGGCAGCCGGGGCTGCCGGCATGCTCGAGGCCCTGGAAGCGCTCACGGCGGTGGAGTCGCCGAGCCGCGACGAAACCGCCGTTCGCCGTTGCGCCGCCCGGCTGTTGCAGGTGGGCGAGGCCATCCTGGGCAGTCCCGGCGAGGTGGTGGAGCGTGATGGCTGCCCCCACGTTCGCTGGCGTTTCGGCACGCCGCGGGTGCTGGTGATCGGCCACTTCGACACGGTCTGGCCCATGGGGACGCTGGAGCGCTGGCCCTTCACGGTTGACGGCGCCACCGCAACCGGGCCCGGCGTGTACGACATGAAGGCAGGGGTCATCCAGGCGCTGCACGCGGTGGCTGCACTGGAAGATCGCGACGGCGTGGAGCTGCTGGTCACGGGTGACGAGGAGGTCGGCTCACCGACCAGCCGCGGCTACATAGAAGAGGTGTGCGATGCGGGGCTTCGGGCGGCGCTGGTCTGCGAGCCGGCGATGCACGGCCGCCTCAAGATCGCGAGGAAGGGATGCAGCTTCTACCGGCTGGACATCACCGGGCGCGCCGCCCACGGCAGCCAGCCGGAGCTGGGTGTCAATGCGCTGCGGGAGCTCGCCTACCAGGCCGAGGCGCTGGATTCGTTGGGAGACCAGGCTCTGGGCACGACCGTGACGGCGACCACCGCGTCGTCCGGCAGCGCCCAGAACACGGTTCCCGCTTCCGCCTCGATGACGATC
>JAFAJR010000081.1 GCA_019236085.1 Candidatus Dormiibacterota bacterium | reverse complement strand
TGACCAGCTCCGCCTCAACCGACGTCAGCACGGCCTCCCATCGGGCTGCGTCGAGTATGGGGTGTTCGAGCGACAACGTCAGCAGCTGGTTCGGCCGGCAACTGGCGTCGTCACCGTCGTCGCCGTCAACCACATCGAACATCCGCCCCTCGCGAGCGTTCCAGAACCGCTGGTTGAAAGAGCGCCGAGCGTGCTCAGCATGATCCGCGAGGTCGTCAGCGGCGGCTGCTTCGCCCCATTCGCGTTCCCAACCGCAGAGGAGGCGCACCGCGTTGTACCAGAGTGCCTGCAGCTCGACAGCCTTGCCTCGACGCGGCGTCGCCACCCAGTCACCTACCTTCGCGTCCATCCACGTGAGCGGCAGGTTCTCGACGCCCTGTGTCAGCAGACCGTCCGACGGATCGATACGGATGTTGAAGTCGGTGCCTGCCACGTGCCACTTGACGATGTCGCGCAAAACAGGAAGCACATCAGTGATGAGCGTGGTGTCGCCGCCGACTTGAAGGAAGCGATGCACTGCATGAAACAGCCACAGTGTGGCGTCCGCGGTGTGGTACAAGGGCTCGCCTTGCTCCGCGAAGAAGTTCGGAATCAGGCCACGCCGGACGTGCCGGACCGACTCACGCAGGATGCACGCGGCCTCGTCTGTGCGTCCCGTCTGCAACGTGAGGCCATCGAGGCTGATCATCGTGTCACGCCCCCAACGCCCGAACCAGTGGTACCCGGCGATCACGCCGGCTGTTTCTCTCCCATGCACTCGTTCGCTTCCCGGCGCTTCAACCAGAAACTGATCGGCGGCCAGCACCAGGTCCGGCCGCACACGTGGAGCCTTCGCCAGCAAGCGTTTCCGCCGGCGCCTCTCCTCGTACGCAGCACCGAATAGCGCATGAGCAGGATCGGGTGACGACTGCAGGGCGGCGCCGAATACGACGGTGCTACTAGGCTCGAGCACGACGTCGAACGATCCCGGTGACCACAGCTCACCGTTTGACGGGTAACCGCGTGCTGCCTCCATGGGGTAATGCTGGGTCGTCCGGCGCGCCTGGGCCGCAAACCCGGCGGCCTGGGGATGGACTCGCATCGTCAGCGTGTGCCGCCCACCAATGTTCAGTGAACACAGGCTGTCTGCTTCGTGTTGCACGGATGGCGGCTCGATGTGGGTGCTGACGTCGTCGTCGAGCCGGCGCACCTGCACCCACGGTCGCAAGCGGAGGCGCAGAGCGGCTGCGCCGGCGACAAGCCGGTAGTGGAGCTGCACTTCGTTGGCCCGGTGCTTCATGAACAGGCGGCGCTCGACCACCCACGATCCGGCGCTCAGAGTCCAGACGGGCAAGCCGAGCTCGAGGCGAAAGCGGATGTCGCGTGAGCCCGCTTCAGGGCCACCTCCAATTGCCGTCTCGCCGCCGTCGTTGAGCAGTGCTTCGTCAAGGCGTTGCAGCAGCACCGTCCGCCGGTCACCTTCCGCGGCGACGAGGAGGCCGTGGTAGCGACGCGTGGGCGTCATGGCCAGAGTTGACGATGCGAAGCCGCCCAACGCGTTGGCCACCAGCCATTCCTGCCCGGCCGGATGGAGGGTCTCGCTTGGGCGCCGCGGAATGGGTCCAGGGTCCACCATGTTCCTCTAGTACTTCCGACAACTTTGGAGCGTGCCGTGGCGGAGCGTTGGTACAAGCGGGCGGTTATCTACAGCGTAGAGGTCGACGCCTTTCAGGACAGCAACGGTGACGGCGTCGGCGATCTGCGTGGCCTGATCAGCCGGCTCGACTACATCGCCGGTCTCGGGGCCACGTACATCTGGCTGAACCCGATTCACCCGACGCCAGGGAAGGATGACGGGTACGACGTCACCGATTACTACCAGGTCGATCCGAGGCTCGGCACCTTGGGAGACTTCGTGGATCTCATCGATGCCGCGAATGACCGTGGCTTGCGCGTGATGCTGGACCTGGTCATCAACCACACCTCCGACCAGCACCCGTGGTTCCAAGCGTCGCGGCGATCCCGCGATTCGTCACTCCGCGACTGGTATGTGTGGTCAGACGAAGAGCCCGCGCATAAGGATGAGGGCGCAGCGTTCCCCGGCGAGCAGCACGGGACCTGGACCAAGGACAGACGCGCGAAGGCCTGGTACTTCCACCGGTTCTACGACTTCGAGCCCTCGCTCAACCACGCGAACCCAGCGGTATGGGATGAGATCCGGAGGATCGTCACGTTCTGGTTGCACCTCGGCGTCGCAGGGTTCCGCATGGACGCGGCGCCGTTTTCCATCGAGCACCCCGATCCGCGAACCGGCAGCGCCAGTCGAGACTACGACCGCCTCCGCGACATCCGCCGCTGGCTCTCGTGGACTCAAGGGGACGCGATCGTGCTTGCCGAGGCCAACGTCCCCGATGACGAGATTCTTCGCTACGTCAGCAGCGGCCACGACAACGACGATCGGCTGCACGTGCTCTTCAATTTCAGGCTCAACGCCCGCATCGCACTTGCCCTCGCGCGGCGCGATGTCCGGCCGATCGTCTGGGCGCTGGACACGGCGCCGCAGCTGCCAGAGAACGCACAGTGGGCGACGTTCATCCGCAACCACGATGAGGAGGATCTGAGCCAGCTCACCGACGAGGAACGCGACGAGGTCTTCGCCGCGTTCGCGCCTGAGGAGTCGATGCGCCTCTATGGTCGTGGCATCCGGCGCCGGCTGGCGCCCATGCTGGGCGGTGATCGTCGCTGGCTGGAACTGGCGTACAGCTTGCAGTTCACCCTGCCCGGAACCCCGATTCTGCGCTACGGGCAGGAGATCGGCATGGGCGAGGACCTGCGGCTGAAGCAGCGGGACGCGATACGCACGCCGATGCAGTGGTCGGACGCGATCAACGCGGGTTTCTCCACCGCTCCTGCGGATCGCCTCATCCGGCCGGTCATCGCTGAAGGCGACTTCGACTACCGGAGGATCAACGTCGCGGCGCAGCGGCGCGATGAGTCATCGCTGCTCCTCTGGATGTCTCGGCTGCTCCGGACACTGCGTGAGTGCCCTGAGATCGGGGACTCATCCTGCGACGTGCTCGAGACAGGCATTCCCTCAGTGCTCATGCACCGGTTCACCGGCCCTCATGGCGCAATGCTCTTCCTGCACAACGTCGCGGACATTCCGCGCACGGTGGACGTAACACGAGCGCTGACAGCGGAGGACGCGCCCTCGGAGTCCTTCGCCGACGATGACTACGGCGCGTTGCCGCAGCCACTCGTGACCTTGCCGATCAACGGCTACGGTTACCGGTGGATACGGCTCCGGTTCGTCCCCTGACCCGATGCTAGCCGGGCGTCCCTCGCGGCGGCTGCAGCCGAGCGGCCCATCGCCGCACAATGAGCACCGCATCAATCCGGTCCAGGCAAGGAGCAGGCGATGAGTGCAAAGCTGCATCCGTATTTGAACTTCCGTGACAACGCGCGCCAGGCTATGGAGTTCTACCAGTCCGTCTTCGGCGGCAAGCTCAACGTCGGCACGTTCAAGGAGTTGAACGCGGCCCAGGACCCGGGCGAGGAGGACCTGGTGATGCACGCGTCGCTCGAGGGAGACAACGGCATCGAGTTCTTTGCCGCCGACATGCCCGAGCGCATGCATTACGCGCCCGGCAACAACTTCAGCATGTCGTTGAGCGGCGACGACGAGGCGTTGCTGACCGGCTGGTTCGACAAGCTCTCCGAGGGCGGCAATGTGACCATGCCCCTGCAGAAGGCGGTCTGGGGCGACACCTTCGGCATGCTCGTCGACCGCTTCGGCGTCAACTGGCTGGTCAACATCGGCCCGGCGTCACAGAGCTGACGGCGGAGAGGTCGCTGCGTCTCCTACGAGCTGATCGTCAGCCGGAGGGCAACGAGCGGAGCAACGTCGCTGCGGCTGCTCCTGGATCTTCGGCCTCGGTCACGGCCCGCACCACCACAACTCGCGTGGCCCCGGCCGCGGCCACATCTTCGATCGTGGCGGCGTCGATCCCACCGATGGCGAACCAGGGCCGCGCTTCTGGAGTTGCTGCCGCGTGTCGCACCGCATCCAGCCCGATCGCCGGCCGCCCCGGCTTGGTCGGCGTTGCGTGCACGGGACCGACGCACAGATAGTCGGCTTCCGGTGGCGCAGCGTCGAACTGAGCTGCGTCGTGCGTCGACAACCCGATCAGAATGTCCTCACCCACCAGCGCTCGAGCTGTGCGCGCAGGCAGATCGTTCTGACCCAGATGCACGCCGTCGGCACCGGCGGCAACCGCAACATCAGGGCGATCATTGACGATGAAGAGGGCATCGTGTCGGTCCGCGCAGCGACGAAACGTTTCGGCCCATTTCAGGAGATCGCCTGCCTCCGCCTGTTTGTCGCGGAGCTGCACGATGCCCGCGCGTGCTTCTAGGATCGCGTCGAGAAACCGCTCGAGCGCTGAGCCACCGCCGCGCGCGTCGCACACCACGTAGAGACGCGCTCGCTGCAGCGCGCCGCTCCTCGACGAAGTCCCGATCACCGGAAGTCCGCAACCCCCTGCGATGGAGTCGATTCAACGGCGTATGTCCGCTGCGGTATACGTCCGGCGCGGTGAGCCAGACGCCCGGCGATCACGGCGTGGCGCACTGCCTCGGCCATCAGCTCCGGGTCCTCGGCTCGCGTGATCGCGGAGGCGGCAAGCACCGCGGCGCACCCCAGCTCCATGGCTATTGCAGCGTCGGATGCTGTGCCGATGCCGGCGTCGAGCACCACCGGGACGGTGGCGCGCTCGACGATGATGCGAAGGTTGTACGGGTTGCGGATGCCGGCGCCGCTGCCGATGGGCGAGCCCAGCGGCATCACCGCAGCGCAGCCGACGCGCTGCAACCGCTCGGCGAGCACGGGGTCGTCATTGGTGTACGGGAGCACGACGAACCCGTCGTCGACCAGTTGTTCGGCGGCACTCACCAGCTCGATCGGGTCGGGCAGGAGCGTGCGCTCGTCGGCTATAACCTCCAGCTTGATCCAGTTGGTCTGCAGAGCCTCGCGAGCCAATCGTGCTGTGGTGACTGCGTCTCGCGCTGTGTAGCAGCCGGCGGTGTTCGGCAGCACTCTGCAACTCGCTCGCACCACCGTGTCGAGCACAGACCCTGCGCCGTCCGGCGTGACGCGGCGCATCGCGACTGTCACGATCTCACAACCCGACGCGGTGATCGCACGCTGCAAGACCTCGTGGCTCGGCGCGCCGCCGGTTCCGAGGATGAGCCGTGACGTGAAACGCTCACCGGCGATGACAAGCGAGTCGTCGTTCATCCGCCCTGCACCGCCTGCAGCACCTCGATGTGGTCACCTTCCTCGAGGCGCACGGTCGTCCACGAGGCGCGCAGCACGATCTCGCTGTTGCGCGCCACAGCGATGCCGCGCGCGTCCTGCACCATGAGCAGCCGAACGATGTCGTCCACCGTGGCGCTGTCAATGACACGGCGCTCCTCGCCGTTCACCTGCACGTTCACACCGGCACCTCGCTGCGCAGCGCGAACCTGGACAGCCCGAAGGGTGCCATGTCCACACGTGGCTGCTCGCCGCAGATCATCGCTACAATCGCGTCCGCGGTCACAGGCGACAGCAGGATGCCGTTGCGGTGGTGGCCGGTGGCGGTAAACAGGCCGGCCACCTCCGTGGGACCGATGCACGGACCGTTGTCGGGCGTGCCCGGGCGCAGTCCGGCAGACGCCTCCACCACCTCCAGCTCCTCGATTCCAGGCACGAGTTCTCTGGCGTCGCGCAGCATCTCGTAGACGCCGCCGGCTGTCACGGTGACATCGAAGCCGCGCTCCTCTACTGTGGCGCCGACAACAACCTCGCCGCTGTCGCGCGCCACGATGTAGGCGTCGAGACCTCGGATCACATGCGCTGATGCTGCATCGGATGGGTCGCGCAATCGGACGATCTGTCCTTTCACCGGGCGCACAGGTGGCTTCGCGTGATCG
>JAFAJR010000252.1 GCA_019236085.1 Candidatus Dormiibacterota bacterium | reverse complement strand
AGCCGTCGAGCTGTTCATGCCCTACTCCGACGCGCTCAGCGCGCACCCCGGCATCTTCCACGGCGGGGTGGTCTCGGCGCTGCTCGACACCACCGCCTCGGGCGCGGTGATGGCCGGCCACGATTTCGCGAAGGGCAGCCGCCTGGTCACGATCTCCCTGTCGGTGCAGTACCTGTCCGTCGCGCCAGGCGAGGACCTGCTGGCGGCCGGGTGGTGCACGCGGCGCGGGCGCAGCGTGCACTTCGCGCAAGCGCAGGCGTGCGGCGCGGTCTCCGGCAAGGTGGTCGCGACCGGCCAGGCCGCGGTCAGCATCTCCGGCGAGCGGCAGGGCGTGCCCTGGTCGTAGCCGTCAAGCCGGCGGTCGTGACACGCATTGGGCGAGGAACAACTGCTCGCCCAGCTGGTCCATGAGCTGCAACTGGGTCTCCAGGTACTCGATGTGCTTTTCCTCGTCGGCCATTATTGTCTCGAGGAGTATGGCGCTGGTCGTGTCCCTGTGATCCCGGCACAGCGCGATGCCGGGCGGGAGCCGCTCGACCACCTCCGTCTCGACGGCGAGATCGCTCTCGAACTGTTCCCGTACCGTCTGGCCGATGCGCACCGAGAACAGCCGCTGGTAGTTGGGCAGGCCGTCCAGGAGCAAGAGACGGTCGGTGAGAACCTCCGCGTGCCGCATTTCCTCGAACGCCTCGGCGCGGGTATGCGCCGCCAGCTCCGTGAACCCCCAGCTGCCCTGCATCTTCGAGTGCAGGAAGTACTGGTTGATCGCCGTCAGCTCGCTGGTCAGCTGCTCGTTGAGCAAGTTCAGAATCTCAGCGTCGCCGCGCATCTGACACCCTTCCCTGGTCGTTTATACCGTACAGTAATCCTTAAGATTCGTTAACTGATTGGCGAAGACGCGAATGTCCTTGGTCCTTGCGGCCGACTACCGGGTGCCCGACTTCGACCGGTGGTGTGCCATGATCTCCGGCGATCTGCACAGGCTGCCGAGCCTGGGCGCGCATCACCTCGTGGTGTACCGCTCGGTCGAGGACCCCAGTCGCGTCTTCACCACCCTCGGCGTCAGGGAACGCGGGCCCGTCGACGTACTGCTGCGGTCACCCGTCCTGTTCGCCTGGTTCGACTCGGCAGGGGTGGAGGAAATACCGCCGTTGTTCGTGGGCGAGGTGGTCGAGAAGCTCGACCTGGCCGAGGCGGCCGCCGAGGCCGCTCAGCCGGGCGCGGTGATCGTGGCCGCGATCGTTTCGGTCGCCGGGATGGACCGTCTGCGCGCCCGCGTCCGCCGGGCCGCCGCGGGCCTCGCGGCCTCGGGCGTGCGGCGCTTCTGGATCTACCAGGCCCTAGACGACCAGGCCGAGGCGATGATCCTGCAGGAGGTCGCCAGCGAACGGCAGGCGCAGCAGTGGATCCGCCACCCGGCCGCGGTGGCGCGGTTCATGTCGGAGGCCGGGGTGGGCGCCCATCCGCCGCTGTTCGTCGGCCGTCTGGTACAGACCTTCGAGGTGCCTGCGGCGCCGCGAACCCGGGACTGAAACCGTCGTCGCGAGGACCACGACCACAATGTACATCTGCCTCTGCCTGGGTGTTAGCAGCAGTGCTGTCCAGAAGGCGATCGACGAGGGCGCACGCTCGACCAAGCAGGTTGCGTCGTCCTGCGGGGCCGGATCGGTGTGCGGACGGTGCCGGCACACGATTCGGACCATGCTCGATGCCGCGGCGCCGGACTCGGACGGGCGCAAGGCTCACCGGCTGCGCCGCCGGTGGGGGAGAAACTGACGTGTGCAGCCGTAACGGCCGCCTGGCCAGTAGCCCAGCGCGTCGGTGTGGACTCGCGGGAACACTGCTATAACAAGAAGCAGATCAGTAACCTGGGAACCCGTGGCGCCGTCGCGGCAGGCCTGGGCCTAGGCTTGAAACCGGAGGATGCCGTGAGCGTATACCGGGTCATCGAGGTCATCGGGACGAGCACTCAGTCGTGGGAAGACGCCGCCGTCACCGCGGTGAGCACCGCCCGCAAGTCGCTCCGCGACCTGAGGGTCGCCGAGGTGCTGGCGCAGGACCTGCACATCGAAGACGGCGAGGTCATCTTCCGCACCAAGCTGCAGCTCTCCTTCAAGTACGAGAGCCCAGAGTAGGGTACGCCGCCAGCGCGCCACGGCACGATACTCCTCGCGCCCGCGGTGTCGCGCGATTTCCCGGGATACGACCGATTCGTCCTAGCGGGCAATTCGTCCCGCTCCGGTGAGAACTCGCGCTGCCAGCAAGCCGAAGAGGAAACCGCCGACGTGGGGGAGAAAGCGACGCCGCCGGCGTTGGCCGAGGCGCTGAACAGCCCGAAGTTCGCGTCGTGATCGGTCCAGGTGCGGACATGGCCGGACAGCGTGGCCGTGTCCCGTCGGCGTGCGCAACGCGGGCGGCCGCCGAGCGCGCTCACCCGCGGCTCGGCCCCTGGCCTCGGTGATCGCCTTAATACCAGCTTAGCGGATCTTTTCGAAAAGTGACGTCTTCACGTTTAGGGC
>JAFAJR010000052.1 GCA_019236085.1 Candidatus Dormiibacterota bacterium | reverse complement strand
ATCGCCGTGGAGCTGACGCACGCAAGGCGACGGACGCCGTGGGCTTCCATGCCTCGAACGGCGTTCTCGATGGTCCGAGAGTAGACGGTGATGGGCTTCAAACCGTAGGGCATGCCGACGGTGGACAGCCCCGGGTCGTGCCCCGCGATCGCCGCATCGACCGACTCGAGATCGAGGGCGTTTCCACGCAGGACCCGCAGGCGGTTGTCGCGAAGCGGGAATGTCTCTGGGTGCCGCGTCAGAGCGGTCACATCGTGACCGGCCGAGAGCGCTTGACGGGTGAGGAGCCGGCCGGTGCGGCCGTTGGCTCCCAAGAGAAGCAGTCGCATTCCAATTCTCCTGATGCTCTGGTCCGTTCCGTGATGCCGCCCTAAGAAGACGAATTCGGGGCGGCCGGTGTGACGCATGCGGAGAACCGCTGTCACCCACCCTACGCCGGCGTACCGTCGACCTGCCGAGCCGAACGCTACGATCCGCCACAGCGATGGATGGCCTCCTCCAACTTGCAGCCGAGCGCGCGAGCGCGTACCTCGAAACTCTCAAGGAGCGCCGCGTGTCACCGGGTCCGCAGCAGATCGCACAGCTGGCTGAGCTTGGTGGAGAGCTTCCTGGGGCACCGAGCGACGACGCCAAAGGAACACTCGAGCTCCTCGACCGGGTCGGCTCACCCGCCACCGTGGCGTCAGCGGGACCGCGTTACTTCGGCTTCGTCACGGGGGGCTCGCTGCCTGTGACGGTGGCCGCCAACATGCTCGCCGGTGCCTGGGACCAGAACGCTTTCAGCCCGGTTGCCTCCCCCGTGGCCGCGGAACTCGAGCGGGTTGCCCTCGGATGGCTGATCGAGATCCTCGGGCTACCGCCTCAGTCATACGGGGCACTCGTCACCGGCACTCAACAGGCGAATTTCTGTGGACTCGCCGCGGCGCGGCACGCGGTGCTTGCTCGGTCAGGCTGGAACGTGGAAGAGGAGGGACTCATCGGCGCGCCGCCGGTCCGCGTCGTTGCGGGCCGGGAGGCGCACTCCACACTCCTGCGCGCGGTGAGCTACGTGGGTCTGGGTCGTGGCAGAGTCGAACTGGTAGACGTTGACGATCAGGGACGCATGCTGCCCGACGCGTTGCCCAAGCTCGACGACCACACCATCCTGTGCATCCAGGCAGGCAATGTGAACACGGGAGCTTTCGATCCTGCCGCAGAGCTGTGTCATGCGGCGCGTGAGGCCGGCGCGTGGGTTCACGTCGATGGAGCATTCGGACTCTGGGCCCGCGCAGCGCCTGGACGAGCCGCCCTGGCGGCGGGCGTGGAACTCGCGGACTCCTGGGCGGTCGACGCGCACAAATGGCTCAACACGCCGTACGACACCGGCATCGTGCTGGTCCGCGATGCCGAACAGCTCAAGGCCGCTATGTCGCTGAGCGCCGCGTACATTCCCGATGCACCCCGCGCTGCGATGGACTTCACGCCCGAAGGGTCGCGGCGCTCTCGCGGTGTGGCGGTTTGGGCGGCACTGCGCACGCTTGGAAGGTCTGGTGTCGCGGATCTGATCGAGCGGTGTTGCGTGCTGGCCCGACGCATGGCGGACCGGCTGCAGGAAGACGGCTGGGACGTGCTCAACGATGTCGTGCTCAACCAGGTCCTGGTCAGCTTCGGCGACGATGACGCGACTCGCCGGGTGATCCGCGATGTTCAGGACGACGGCACGTGCTGGTGTGGAGGCACGGAATGGCAAGGGCGCGCAGCGATGCGGATCAGCGTCTCATGCTGGGCCACCACCGAGGCTGACATCGACAGCAGCGCTGCTGCGATCACATCGGCTGCCGCCAGAGACTGAACGCTGGTTTGCGGGCGCGGATGATCGCCGAGCCAGCGTCGATGCCGTAGCAATCATTCGAGACCAGATCGAACAGCACGTCAGTCAGCTCGCCAAAGACACCTCGACAAGCTGGCGGCCGTCGCAGAAGTGATCAGCGCCGATTGGCACTCCGGATGGCCGGACTGCGCACGGCGTCGCACAAGAGGTCGACACACCGCGAGATCTGTCGTTGATCTGCCGCCCCCTGAGTGCTGTGCGACAGCCCACCGATGAGCAGATGCAGGTCGTCGAGCGTCACATCGGCACGCACGTCGCCGGCCTCCTGCGCTCTGGCGAACAGTTGACGCACGGCGCCCATCAGCTCGCCGCCGGCCTCCTGCTTCGCGGCGTCGAGGTCCAGTCCCGCAGCTGTCAGAGAGTCGGCCAGCGCCTTGAAGTCGCCGGATGCAGCGAAGACTCGGCGCACGAATTCGAAGAACGCCGCCCCGGGGTCTGAGGCCGTCAGCGCCTCCTGTGCCGCGGCGACCAGGGGCTCCGCACGCGCCGCCAGGATGGCGCGCATCAGCTCGTCCTTGGTCGAGTAGTTGCGGTACAGGGTGCCGACGCCGACGCCGGCCCGCTCGGCGATGGCGTCGATGGACGCCTCCACACCGTGGGCCCGGAACTCGGCCTCCGCCGCGGCGAGGATCGCCTCGCGGTTGCGCGCGGCGTCGGCTCGCAGGTGCCGCTCCACCGGGGCTATCGACCTATCCCGAACGTACGCGCTTGTGGCATCGCCTGTTTGACAACCGGAACCATAGTTCCGTATAGTACCGCATGATGCGGAACCGACACTCCGATTCTAGCTCAGAGGAGCAGCGATGACCACCTCCCCGCGCACGGTCAACCCCTGGATCGTCCTGGTCATCGTGGGCTTGGCCCAGTTCATGGTGATCCTCGACGCCACCATCGTGAACGTCGCCCTTCCCTCCATCCAGCGCGGCCTGCACTTCTCCACCGACAGCCTGCAGTGGGTGGTCAACGCGTACACGCTGAGCTTCGGCGGGTTCCTGCTGCTCGGCGGCCGCGCCGCTGACCTGTTCGGACGCAAGCGACTGTTCATGGCGGGGATCGTCCTGTTCTCTGCCGCCTCACTGCTCAATGGATTGGCCGGCTCGGCGATCACGCTGGTTGCGGGCCGAGCCCTGCAGGGTCTTGGCGGCGCTCTGGTGTCGCCCGCCGCGCTCTCGGTGATCACCACCAGCTTCCGTGAGGGCCGGGAGCGCACCCAGGCGCTCGGTGTGTGGAGTGCGATCGCCGTGGGCGGTGGCGCCGTCGGCCTGCTTCTCGGCGGTGTGCTCACCGATCTGTTCTCGTGGCAGTGGGTGTTCTTCGTCAACGTGCCGGTCGGAATCGGCGCGCTCCTGCTCGCGCTCCGGTTCGTGCCCGAGAGCCGCGCGCCCGGCGTGCACCGTGGCGTCGACGTCATCGGCGCCGTCGCCATCACTGCAGGGCTCATGGTGCTCGTCTACGCGCTGGTCAACGCGCAGCAGGCAGGCTGGGTCTCGTCGCAGACGCTGATTCTCGGCGCGCTGGCCGTGGCGTTGATCGGCGGCTTCTTGTGGCTCGAGACGCGACTGCGGCACCCGCTGGTGCGGCTCGACATCTTCCGGCTGCGCTCGCTGACCAGCGCCAACCTGGTGATGCTGCTCGTGGCCGCCGGCATGTTCGCCATGTTCTTTTTCGCATCGATCTACGTGCAGGAGGTCCTCGGCTACAACCCGCTGCGCGCAGGCCTTGCGTTTCTGCCGATCACGGCAGGAATCGTCATAGCCGCCGGACTCTCACAGCAGCTCATCAAGCGCTTTGGGGTGGTCGCGGTGGGAGTGGTCGGCATGGCAGTGGCAGCGAGCGGCCTGCTCCTGCTCAGCCGCATCCCGGTCGCCGGCAGCTATGCAGGCGACCTGCTTCCCGGATTGATGACGATGGCATTCGGCATCGGCCTTACCTTCGTCCCGATCACACTGGTGGCCACTACCAACGTCGCCGGCGAGGACGCTGGTCTGGCGTCTGGGCTGCTCAACACCTCGCAGCAGATCGGCGGCGCGCTGGGGCTGGCGGTGCTGTCGACGCTGGCCGCCAACGCCACGGCATCAGCGCTGGCTGGCCTGCACAGTGCGGCGTCGGCTGCGCAACGAGTGTCGGCGCTCGTCACCGGCTTCCACACGGCATTTGTCGTCGGCGCCATCCTGATGTTCGCTGGATCCGGACTCCTTGCGGTGCTCGTCCGTCGCGCTGATGTGGCGCGTATCGACGAAGCGCCCCAGCCGGAGCCGGAACCCGAAGCCGTCTTCGCCGCGTAGTTCGCGCCCAGACTGGAGACCTCGCCATGTCGGATACTGCTCCCACCGCAACGGCCGTGCGCTACTACGACTATGGCGATCCCTCAGTCCTCACGCTCGAGGACATCCCGCAGCCCATACCCAAAGCCGGAGAGGTGCTGGTCCGAGTTCGAGCCGCGGGTGTCGTGCCCATGGATTGGAAACTCCGTGCCGGCCACCTGAAGGACTTCGTGCCTCTGCAGTTTCCGCCTGTCCCTGGATTGGAGTTGGCCGGCACTGTCGATGCAGTGGGTGAGGGGGTGACGGAGTTGCAACCCGGTGATGACGTGTTCGGCAGGGGCTCCGGCGCCTATGCGACGCACGCGGTCGCGCCGGTCACAACACTTGCCAGGAAGCCTGCCCAGCTGAGCTTCGAGGAAGCAGCGCATCTGGGCATGAGCGGCGTG
>JAFAJR010000361.1 GCA_019236085.1 Candidatus Dormiibacterota bacterium | reverse complement strand
ACGCTCGCTCCACTCCCCGGAACTCGCCGCGGATGATGTGCCGTCGCCTTCCGATGAGGCGCGTCAGCGCAAGCGCTTGTAGATGAAGCTATCCGCTAAAGCGGTAGCCGATGCCAGGGACGCTGTGGATGTACGTCGGCTTCTCCGCGTCCGGTTCGATCTTGCGTCTCAGCCGGTACACATGCGCATCGACGGTGCGCGTCTCGATCTCCACCTCGTAACCCCAGACGCGGCGCAGCAGTTCGCCGCGGCTCATCACCTGCCCCGGACGCGACGCCAGCAGCGCCAGCAGGTTGAACTCGGTGAGCGTGAGCATGACCTCCTCACCGTCCCGGAACACCTGACGCCGCCCGAGGTCGATGGTGAGGCCGGGAAACTCGAAGCGGTCGCGCGGCTGCTCCTGCGAGGAGATCTCGCTGCGGCACAAATGCGCACCGATGCGCGCCATCAGCTCGCGCACCTCGAAAGGCTTGGTCACGTAGTCGTCGGCGCCGAGCTCCAGCCCGACCACCACGTCGATCGTGTCGGACTTCGCCGTGAGCATGATGATCGGCACCCGTGAACCCTCGGCACGAAGCCGGCGGCACACGTCGAGACCGCTCATCCCCGGCAGGTTGATGTCGAGGATGATGAGGTCCGGCGACTGCTCGCGCGCCAGCGTCAGGCCGTCATTGCCCGTGGCCGCTTCGAGGAGCGTGTGGTTCTGCGCGCTGGTTGCGAGCCGCACGATCTCGCGGCTGGGTGTGTCGTCCTCGACGATGAGGATGGTCTTGCCTGCGCCGCTCATACAGCGGCGGCTCCGAGATACGTGGAGATGCGTTGCACGAAGTTGGCCACCTCGATTGGCTTGCTGATGTACCCGGAGCAGCCGGCGGCGAGCGCCTCCTGCTCGTTTCCTTTCATTGCGTTCGCGGTGAGGGCAACGATGGGCATCGATGCCGTCCGGGGGTCCGAACGGAGCAGCCGCGTCACGGTCAGCCCGTCCTTGCCGGGAAGCTCGATGTCCATCAGCACGAGATCGTAGAGCCGCGACTGCGCCTTGTGGAGGCCCTCGTCGCCGTCGACCGCGATGTCGACGTCGAAGCCGTTGCCGACGAGGACAAGCTTGGCCAGCTCGCGGCTGCTTGCGTTGTCCTCGACCAGCAGGATGCGGTTGTGGCGGTGGCCGTTCGACTCCTCGACGCCGCGCAGCGGCAGGTGCACGGTGAACACCGAGCCACGTCCCGGTTCGCTGTCGAGTGAGATGCGGCCGCCGTGCAGGTCCACCAGCCGGCGAGTAAGCGACAGCCCGAGCCCCGTTCCCTCGACCTGCCGCGTGGTCATGTTGTCCAGCTGGTAGAACTCGTTGAAGATGCGCCGGTGGTGCTCAGGTGCGATGCCGACTCCGGTGTCGCCGACATCGACGCAGAGCTCGTCACCGTCGGTCCGCGCCTTCACCCAGACGCGTCCGCCCTTGGCGGTGAACTTGATGGCATTGCTCAACAGGTTGTAGAGCACCTGCTTGAACTTGCTCTTGTCGGCGCGCACCTCCAGCGTCTCCGGCGTGACGTCGATGCTCAGGTCGATGTCCCGGCGCTCGCTCAACGAGCGGATGACGTTGTGCACCTCGCGCACCGCCGACTGCACACCGAAGGTGTCGTACGCCAGCTCCATGCGCCCGGCCTCGATCTTGCTCAGGTCGAGCACGTCGTTGACCAGCTCCAGCAGGTGCTTGCCCGAGGTGTGAATGTTCTCCAGGCACTCCTGCCGCTGCGCCGGCGTCAGCTCCACGAGGTTGTCCTTGAGGATCTCGCTGAAGCCGAGGATCGCGTTCAACGGCGTGCGCAGCTCGTGGCTCATATTTGCCAGGAATTCGCTCTTCAAGCGCGATATCTCGGCGATCTGCGCGTTGGCCACTTCCAGCTCGCGCTTCTGCACGGCAATCTCCGCGAGCTGCCGCTGCTGTGACTCGTAGAGACGTGCGTTGTCGATGCTGATCGCCGCTTGGCTGGCGATGATCTGCATCAGTGCCTGCTCGATCGTGGTGAAGGGCTGCACCTCGCGGCGGGCCAGGGTCAGCGCTCCCACCACGCGACGGGGCGACTCCAACGGCATCACCAGGCAGGACCGAGGCGCGTAGGCCAGTCCGAGCGCCTTGAACCGCCGGTCCTTGGTGGCGTCGGCGACCGAAACGATGGTGCGCTGCTGCGCGGCCCAGCCGACGATCCCTTCGCCAAGCTCGAAGCGCGCCACCGCCCCGAGGTTCTCGCTGAAGGGGAACGTCGCCATTGCCGTCAGCGCGGTGCCGTCCTCGTCCACGAGAAAGACCGTGGCAGCGTCACAGTCCACGAGGTCCGCCGCAGCCTTGAGCATGAAGTCGATCGTCTCCTTCAGGTCCAGGCTCGAGGTGAAGAGGTTCCCGACCTGTCCCAGAAGGTCGACGATGACCTTGTCATCCATCGCGAGGGCGAGTATAAGCGCGAATTTCCGCGCCAAACCAAGAATCACTACGAAGGGGGAAAGGGTTCCCCCTTCGCACAACCCCCTTCCCGCGGTGCCGGCTTCGCGGGAATGAATCCCGCTGCGCCGGCCTACTTGGATTTACGTTTCTTGATTTCCTCGGTCAGCTGGGGAACGATCTTCAGCACATCGCCCACCACCCCGAGGTCGGCCAGCTTGAAGATCGGGGCGTTCTCGTCGCGGTTGATTGCGACGATCGCCTTGGCTCCTTTCATTCCCACGGTGTGCTGCATGGCTCCGGAGATCCCGCAGGCGATGTACACGGTGGGCTTGACGGTCTTGCCCGTCTGCCCCACCTGCATGGCGTAGGGCACCCACCCGGCGTCGACGACAGCCCGGCTCGCGCCCACCGCGGCGTTGCCAATGGCCCCCGCCAGCTGCTCCAGAAGCTCGAAGTTCTTGGGGTCGGCGAGGCCCCGCCCGCCACTGACGACCACCGCCGCTTCCTCCAGCTTGGGCCCGCTGGCCACCTCGGCCGTTCGGTCCACCACCCGGGCCCGCCGGTGCTTCTCCGCCACTGGGATTGCGACCGGCACCAGCTTTGCGGGGCCGGCTCCCGAGGGCTCCGCTGCGAAGGACTTGGGACGCACGATCACGATCGCCGGGGCTCCGCCCTCCAAGGCGGTGGTGACGTTGAGCGTGGCCCCGAAGACGGAGCTGCCCACGCTCACCGCGCCATCAGCGGCGACCTCCAGGGCATTGGCCACCACCGGCACCCCCAACTTGGCCGCCAGCCGTCCGGCGACGTCGCGTCCGTCCTGGGTCATGGCGAACAGGATGAGGTCCGGTTTGTGCTCCTCCACCAGCGCCGCCAGTGCGTCGGCGGCGGGACCACCGAGCAGCACCTCGGTGTAGGCGGGATCGCTGGCTGCATAGAGCGTGGCCGCTCCGTGGGCACCGGCGTCGCCGGCAGCCTGCTCCGCCTCGGGCGAGAAGACCACCGCTTCGACGGTCGAGCCCAGCTCACGTGCCTTGGTCAGGAGCTCCAGGCCTGCGGGCGCGGCCTTGCCGCCGGCCACCTCGAGGAATACCCAAACCCGGTCGAGTGCCATGTCAGATCACCTTCCGCTCTGCCAGGAAGTCTGCGACGCGCGCCGCTCCCTGGCCGTCGTCCTTCACGATCTCCCCCGCTCCCCGCTGCGGCGCCGGCTCCACGGCGGTGATGCTCTGGCCGGCCGAGGCCCCGCCGACGCCGCTGAGCTCGAGGTCTCTTGGCGTCAGGCGGTCCAGCGGCTTCGACTTGGCGCCCATGATCCCCTTGAGCGACGGGTAGCGCGGCTCGTTCACCCCGGCTGTCACGCTCAGCACCACGGGGAGCGTGGCTTGCACCACGTCATAGCCGGCTTCAGTCTGACGCTGCACCTTGAGGGTGTCGCCGTCCAGCTCGATGCTCTTGGCGAAGGTGACCGCCGGGACATCGAGGATTTCCGCCATGGCCTGGGGCACGATGCCGGTGTAGCCGTCGGTCGACTCAGTGGCGGTGATGACGATGTCGAACCCCTCACGTTTGGCCGTGGCTGCCAGCACGCGGGCCGTGCTCAACGCGTCCGAGCCCCGCAGCGATTCGTCGCTGACCAGGATGCCCTTGGCGGCGCCCATCGCCAGCGCCTTGCGCACCGCGTCAAGCCCTCGCTCCGGGCCCATGGAAATGATCGTCACCTCGCCACCGGCGGCCTCGACCAGCTTGAGGCCGGCCTCGACGCCGTACTCGTCGCCCGGGTCCATCACCACCTCGACGCCTTCTCGTTTCAGCAGGTGGGTGGACGGGTCGAGCTGACCGGTGGTGTTGGGATCCGGGATCTGCTTGACGCAGACGACGACCTTCATAGGAAGCCTCCTGGATGCGCCCCCTCGCTGCACCTAGGGTAGCCGGACGCTCTCAGTCCCTGCTCAGGGAAACGAAAGGCGGGATGCGCGACAATCGCAGCACACGCAGCAGAGCAATCGGGGAGAGCACCTAATGATCGGCCGTTTTCTCAGACGCAAAGTTGTCATCGCCGCCGCCGCCATGTTCGTCGCCGGCGGTATCGGCGCAGCGGTGGTGGCCCCCGCCCTCGCATCGTCCTCCTCGGCCACGCCATCCGCCACGCCTTCGCACTCCAACCCCGCCCACCACGGCATGCGCGGATTCCGCCCCGCCTGGTCCGGCGCCGCTGCCGGCTTCGGCATGGCGCGCCAGCTGGCCGCCGAAACCGCGAAGGAGACCGGCATCAGCCGGACGACGCTGCTGAGTGACCTGCGCTCGGGTCAGACCCTGGACCAGGTTGCCGGCGCCAAGGCGCAGTCGGTGGTGACGGCGGTGCTGGCCAAGGTGCAGACGCGGCTCGACGCCGCCGTGAAGGCCGGGCGGCTGACCTCCGGTCAGGAGTCCACTGACCTCACCAACTACCGGCTGGCAGCGAACGAGGTCATGAACCTGGACCTCGCGCCCTTCCTCAATCTGACGAATCGCGCCTAGTACGTTTCCGCCCGACTAACGCCGACCTGACCGACCCGGGCTGCCGCACCCGGGTGACATCACCCAGTTGTTTTGGCGTCGGTGAGGTCAGCCCGGAAGCGAGAGCCGCGCTCGCCCGTGAACCGATGACACCGAGCATGATATGGACGCATCCATGCTCTCCGGTCGTCGACGCCCCTCGATACCGCCCTGGGCGCCTGCGGTCGCCGCTACTCTGCTTGTTCTGGGCGTTTACATCGGTGAGGCTGTGCTGGTCGCGGGGCCTGACACCGCCTTCCAACGCCTGGGGAATTGGGATGGCGCTTGGTACCTCTCCATCGTTAACCGGTGGTATTACCTGAGGCCACCCGGGCAACAGCAGCCGGAGAACTTCCTTCCGCTGTTCCCCGGGGCCGTGCGCCTGCTTCACGATGCGCTCCCCTTCCTGTCGGAGGCCCTCGTCGCTGTTCTGCTCAACGTCGCTGCGACGTGCGGAGCGATGGTGTTGGTGGACCGCGCGGTGCACACTTGGCCGCTGCGCCACCGGCTCGGTCTCGTGGTGCTTCTGGTGATGCTGCCGGCCGCCTTCTTCTACGTCGCGGTCTACACCGAAGCGCTGTTCATCCTCGGCGTCGCACTGACCCTCTTCGGAGTCATGCGCTCAAAGCGGTGGGCGGCCGCCGCCGGCGCCGCGGTGGCGACCTACGACCGAGTCCTCGGCATCATCCTCGTGCTCCCCGTCGCCTGGATATGGTGGCGCCGCGGGCGGCGCAAGAGCGAACTGGCGCCCGCCGCTCTGGCGTTGGTCGGCCTTCTGGGACTGCTACTCACCTATGGCATCGCGGTGGGGGACCCGCTGGCGTTTGTTCGCGCCCAACACGGGTGGCCGGACCACCCTTTCACTATGGGAGCGGGGCCGGCAATCAGGTCGATAGTCGACGAGATGCTCCTGCGCAACGGTT
>JAFAJR010000247.1 GCA_019236085.1 Candidatus Dormiibacterota bacterium | reverse complement strand
TAGTCGTAGCCAGGATCGCTTTCTCGACGCCTGAGCACCCTCGACACCTGAGCGCCTGCGAACGGCTGGCAGCCTGGCCTATGCGACGCATGACACGTCCCGATCGTCCGATTCGCGCATGCCGGCCGCAGGCATTCGGACAGTTCTGATATCTGACTGTGCCATTAGGCCTGGCCGGCCCAGGCTACGAGCTGGCTCTAGGCGCCGACGTGGACAACGCAATGCTGCGGGAAATGGCCTCCGGGAGCGAGCTTGCCGATCTTATCTGGGAAGCCCCCGACCAGTTCACCGCCGATCACGCCCACGTGTTCCGGGACGCCATGCATGCTCATCTCGCTGGCGACGCCGAACGCGCCGGCCAGCTGTGGGAGAACCTCCGAGCCATCTGGTCACACGCCTGGTCATCGAGCTACGCAGTGCTCGAGTTCATGCAAGGAACGGGCCTGACCCGGTTCTCGCCGGTTAAGCCCCAGCACTGGGTGATCGCCTCCTTCGAGCACCACACCAGCCCTCATGGCCTTCCCCGACCCCACGTCCACAACATTGTCTTGACGAGCTTGACCGCAGCGGCGAACGTGCGCTGAGCTGGCGGCCGTGCGTCCTATGACGTGCGAAGGCAGCGCTTGTCTCGGTCGTGCACCGTGATGTAACGGATCACCACGTCCGCGTCCCGGCTCTCGGCGTACAGGTTCGAGTCGGGATCATCCTCGGCGACGCGCCATAGCCCATATTTCTTGTCCCACCAGGCCGACCAGGACAGGTGATCGTCCAGGAACTCAGCGATCCGGGCGGCGGCGTAACGGGTCGGGAGACTGGTCATTCGGGCCTACCTGGGTTCGCTGGTCGAGTGTGCGCATCAAATCCGCAGGGTGATTCCTGCATGGTGTCTCCTCGGCAGGCATCGGTGGTTTAACCGGACACGGCAGTCCGGTAGCTGGACGTTGGCGACCCGGATGGCAGGTGCCATTCCGCCCAGATGAACTTCCTCAGCCCGCCGGTGCTGGCCGGGTGCCATCCCCACCGGCTGCTGAGCGCTTCGACCAGCGCCAGTCCCCGGCCACGCTCGGCGTCTGGTCCCAGGCTCAGCCGCATCGGAGGCTGGAGGTTAGTGTCTGCAACGGCTGCGAGCACGTGGCGCCTGTCTGAGCCGAGCCACATCAGCACCGGCGCCACCGCTGGCCGCAGTTCAGCGGACGCGGCGACGGCATTGGTCACCAGCTCGCTGATGACCACGCCCGCGTCCCCATCTAGCTCTGCGTGACCCCACTGCCGTAGGAGTTGCCGCAGGTGAGCACGGGCCGACGGCACGGCATCCGGGAGAGCTCCGAGGATGAGCGTGTCGCGCAGCGGCCAGCCCTCAAGGTCGTGACCGTGATAGGAAGACGCAATAGGTGCCCTGCTGCCGCCGGTCCCAGGGACGCTGGCTGCGGCGTCGTGCCATGCGCCGGTTCCATCCCCGGCAGCGGCTCGGGGGGCTTGTCTCATTGTCACCGCGGCACTCCAGCAAGCGATAGGCGTATGCTCGTCTATCATGCATCCGCTTACTCAATGAATGCAAGGTAGTCGTTCAGTTAGTTGGCGAACGTCTTGGGAGGCGTTAGCCGTTCGCACTCGCGATTACCCAGCGGATAAGATCCAGGCGAATGATGAGGTCACCGATGGCGAGCCGAGCCAAGCCGCCGACCGTGAGGCTGCGGCGCTTGGCGGCTGAACTGCGCCGCCTGCGGGCGGACGCCGGATACAGCCGCGAGCAGGTGGAGGAACACACCGGCGTCAACGAGGGCACGCTGTACCGGCTGGAGACCGCCCGGGCCAGGCCGCAGCGCCGTACCCTCATCGCCCTGCTCGACCTCTACCACGTCGAGCCGCCCCTGCGCGATGACCTGCTCCACATCGCGCGCAGCGCGGACGGCCAAGGATGGGCGCGGCCCTACCGCTGGCAGCTGCCCGGCGAATACGCCGCCTACATCAGCTTCGAGGCCGAGGCGCGCGTGGTCCACAACTATGAGTCGCTGTTCATCCCAGGACTCCTCCAGACCGAGGACTATGGCCGGGCGATGGTGGCCGGCGTGCTGCCGACCGCGACACCCGCCGAGATCAACGAGCGCGTGGAGGCGCGCGCGGAGCGGCAGAAGCTGCTTGACGGCGATGATCCGCTGGAACTCTGGGCGGTGGTAGATGAAGCGGCGATCCGGCGCGTCGTCGGCGGCCCGGCGGTGATGCGTGACCAGCTGTCGCGCGTGCTCGACATGATGCACCGGCCGAACGTCACGGTCCAGGTCATCACCTTTGACAGCGGCGCGCATCCGGGCATGCCTGGTGCGTTCGTCCACATGGAATTCCGTGACAAGCTTGACCCCGAGCTGGTCTATGTTGACACGCTCGCCGGGGATATCTTCCTTGAAGCCGAGGAGGACATCCGCCGGTACAAGGGCATGTTTGACCACTTGCGCGCCGGGGCGCTCAGCCCGGCAGACAGCGCCAGACTAATCGCCTGCATCAGGGACGGTTGGAAGTGAA
>JAFAJR010000123.1 GCA_019236085.1 Candidatus Dormiibacterota bacterium | reverse complement strand
GAGCAGATAGTCCGCACCCTGGGGCAGGGGGAGCAGCCGCAGCGGGACACCATCATCAGGGTGCCGCTGGAATCCGACTACGGCTCGGGTGTGCTGGCGGTGCGGGCCGGGCCGCTGACGCCGCTCTTCGGTGACGACGAGGTGTCCCGGCTCCGGGAGTACGCCACTGCCCTCACGTCGGCCATGGACCGCGTGATGCTGGTGGCGCAGCTGCGGCGCAGCGCGCAGCTCATCGACCTGGCCTACAACCCCATCTTCACCTGGGAGATCACCTCGGGTGTGATCACGTACTGGAACCGCGCAGCGGAGCAGACATACGGCTACACAGCCCCGGAGGCGGTGGGCAGACCCGTCGACGACCTGCTCCGCACCGAGCTGCCGGCGCCGCGCGACGACGTCATCGCCGAGCTGCGCGAGCGCCGCCGCTGGAACGGCGAGATCGTGCAGGTGACCAAGTCCGGCCGGCGACTCGATGTCAGCGCCCGCTGGGCGCTGCAGGCAGGCCAGGCAGGTCCGGACATCGTGCTGGAGATCAACCGCGACGTGACCCAGGAGAGGCGGATGACCCAGGAATTGCGCACTGCCCGGGACGACGCCGAGCGGGCCAGCGCCGCGAAGAGCGAGTACCTCTCCCGCATGAGCCACGAGCTGCGCACGCCGCTCACCGCGATCTTGGGCTACAGCGATCTCCTGGAGCTGCGCGAGCCGCGCGAGGACCAGCTGGAGGCGATCTCCTCCATCCAGGAGGCGTCGAGCCACCTGCTGAGCCTGGTCAACGACGTGCTGGACATCGCGCGGATCGAGTCGGGCCGGGAGTCCCTCAGCCCCGAGGCCGTCTCGGTAGGAGCCACCGTGGAAGAGTGCTTCCGCCTCGTGGCCCCGGCCGCGGCTGAGTCCGGGACCCGTATCGACGTCCGCCTCGGAGGGCTGGAGCGGGCCTTCGTGTCGGCGGATCGCCAGCGGCTCCTGCAGGCGCTGCTCAACCTGATGTCGAATGCCGTCAAGTACGCCGGCGGCGGCGCCGTCGTGACCGTGCAGGCCGTGCGCAACGGCAACGGTTCGATCCGCATGTCGGTCTGCGACGACGGGCCCGGGCTCAACGCCGAGCAGCAGGCGAGGCTCTTCCAGCCGTTCGACCGATTGGGCGCCGAGCGCACCGGCACACCGGGCACCGGGCTGGGACTTGCGCTCACCAAGAAGCTTGTGGAGGTCATGGGCGGCGACATCGGCGTGCGCACGGCGCCGGGCGAGGGTGCGGAGTTCTGGATCGAGCTCCCGGCAGCCGCCGCGCCGGCGCTCCCTCGGCCACTGGTGCCGCATCCGGTGGCTGTCAGCCATGCCGACGGCGAGCGCCGAACGGTGCTGTACGTCGAGGACAACCTGGCCACCGTCGGGCTGATGGAGGATGTCTTCGCGCTGCGGCCGCAGATCCGGCTGATCACTGCGATGCAGGGCAGCCTGGCTCTCGAGCTGGCTCGCGAGCACCACCCGGACCTGGTGATACTCGACCTGCATCTCCCGGACATGGACGGTGACCAGGTGCTGCGGGCGCTCCGCGCAGCACCGGAAACAGCCCAGATACCGGTTGTGGTGTTCAGCGCCGATGCAACCGAGCGCCAGGTCTCGCGGCTCCTCGCCGACGGGGCACGCAAGTACCTCTTCAAGCCCGCCAAGGTCCCGGAGTTCCTGGCAGTGCTCGACGAGGTGCTGAGTACCCCACGCGCGGGGGTTCCCTCTTGATCCGGTGAGCGGCGCGGCCCCTGGTGCCGGCCCGGACATCGAGGTGCTCTTCGACATCGAAGGCGGCCCGCCGCCGACCGCCGCCGAACGCCGCTACGGCGGCCCGCTTCGCATCGTCTCGAGTGGTTCGCCCCACGTGTTCGCAAATTTCGTGAGCACCCTCGACGGTGTGGTGAGCCTGGGCCTTGCCGAAGGCAACGACTCGTCGGCGATCAGCGGCCGGCACCCCGCGGACCGCTACGTCATGGCCCTGCTCCGGGCCTCCGCGGCCGCGGTGATGATCGGCGCAGGAACCCTGGCGGCGTCCGCGGGACACCGCTGGGAGCCTGGCCGGCTCGCCCCGGAGCACAGGGCCGAACTCGAAGAGCTGCGCCGCGCCGCGGCGCTGCCGCCCGAGCCTCCACCGCTGCTTGTGGTGTCCGCCGGCGGCCGCCTGCCCGAGCACGCCGCCTTCGAGGGGCGCGTCGTGGTCATCACCACCGAGGCTGGAGCCGGCCGGGTGCGGCGCGACCACCCATCAGCCGAGGTCGCCGTCGCCGGCCCTGGTCCTTCGCTCGACGGCCCGGCGATAGTCGCCGCCGCGGCCGCCGCTGCCGGCGACCCACGCCTGCTCTGCGAGGGAGGCCCGAAGCTGATGGGCACGCTGATCCGCGAGCGGCTGGTGGCCGAGCTGTTCCTCTCCATCTCAGCGCTCATCGCCGGCCGCGGCTCCGCCGAACGCCCGGGCTTGGTGGCTGGCGCCGAGCTGCCGCCCACCGCCCTGCAGCACGCGCAGCTGCGCTCGGTGCGGCGCTCTGGAGACCTCCTCCTGCTCCGCTACCGGCTGGACCGCTGAGCGGCACCGCCGCACCGCGTCATCCAGCAGCACGTCGACGCTGCACCCAGCCTGCGGCGCCGCGGCTCGCGCCGCTGCCAGGAGGTCAGGGTTGGTCCGCACGAAGCGGAGCGCCGCATCGATGATCGTGCCGTCTGTCATGGCACGCAGCATCGACCCCGACCGCGACAGGTGCCTGTCGCACGGCGCTACTGGTGGCGCACCTCCTGCACCAGCGACGCCAGCGTGGCACGGGCGTCGCCGAAGAGCATCAGTGTGTTGTCGTTGTAGAAGAGGGGGTTGTCCACACCGGCGAACCCGGTGGCCATGCTGCGCTTCAGCACCACAACCGTCTTGCTCTCGTCGACGTTGAGGATCGGCATGCCGTAGATGGGGCTGCCCGCCTCATTGCGCGCGGCCGGGTTGACCACGTCGTTTGCGCCAATGACGACAGCAACATCAGCGCGGGGGAAGTCGGGGTTCACTGCCTCCATCTCCTTCAGCTGCGGGTAGGGGACGTCGGCCTCCGCCAGCAGCACGTTCATGTGCCCGGGCATGCGGCCTGCTACCGGGTGAATGCCGTACTCGACGCTGACGCCTCGCTTCTCCAGCTCGGTCGCCAGCTCCTTGAGGTCGTGCTGGGCGCGCGCCACGGCCATGCCATAGCCCGGCACGAAGATCACCAGCTGGGCGAACGCCAGCAGGGGAGCGAGGTCCTCGACGGTGGTCGGATGGATGGCCCCTGTGGTGGCCGTCGCGGCTGCGCCGCCTCCGCTGCTGCCGAAAGCACCGAACAGCACGTTGAACAGCGAGCGGTTCATCGCCCGGCTCATCGCGATGGTGAGGATGGTTCCCGAGGCGCCGACCAGAGCGCCGCTCACGATCAGCACGTTGTTGCTCAGCACGAAGCCCGTCATTGCCGCGGCCAGGCCGGTGAACGAGTTGAGCAGCGAGATGATCACCGGCATGTCAGCACCGCCGATCGGCACCACGAACAGCACGCCGAGCACCAGCGCAAGCGCGATGAAGACGCCGAACACTGCCAGGTTTGGGCTGACGATGGCAAAAACAGCCAGAGCGATGATCGCCAGCAGCAGCGTGGCGTTCACCGGTGTCTGCA
Source organism: Candidatus Dormiibacterota bacterium (assembly GCA_019236085.1). Taxonomy (GTDB): domain Bacteria; phylum Chloroflexota; class Dormibacteria; order Aeolococcales; family Aeolococcaceae; genus JAFAJR01. The sequence continues at coordinate 4,754 of JAFAJR010000123.1, read as the reverse complement.
GCGGGTAGGTGAGGGGCCGGCCCGGCATCAGCTCCTGCAGCTTGGCGAAGGCGACCAGGCTGCCAGCAAAGCTCAACGAGCCGATGAAGCAGCTGAGCATGACCGCCCAGGTGATGTCGGGGTGCGCGGTGCCCGCGGCGACGGCGTTGCGGAAGTCGTCGGCGCCGATGAGGGCTGCCGAGCCGCCGCCCATGCCGTTGAACAGCGCGACCATCTGTGGCATCGCTGTCATGCGCACGGTCCGCGCAGACACCAGGCCCAGCACTGCGCCGACCCCTATCGCCGGCACTATGAACACCCAGTTGCTGTTGCCGCCGATTATTCCGGCGGTGATGCCGATGATCAGCAGCATCCCCACCGCGGCTATGCGGTTTCCCTGGCGGGCCGTGGCCGGCGAGCGCAGCAGCTGAAGCCCGAAGATCAGGCTCACCGCCGTGACGGTGTAGCCCAGCGTGGTGAGCGGCGCCACCTCCATCAGGCCGGACCGTCCTTCGCTGCTGCCTTCTCGACGGGGGCCTGCTGGCCCTTTGCCGGGCGCCGCTTGAACATCTCCAGCATGCGGTCGGTGACGACCCAGCCGCCGACGACGTTGAGGGTTCCCAGCAGCACCGCGGCCACAGCGATGACATCGCTGACCGTGTCGTGCGCGGCGGCGGCCACCGTCAGCGCACCGACAAGCACGATGCCGTGAATGAAGTTGGTGCCCGACATGAGCGGCGTGTGCAGCATGGTCGGCACCTTCGAGATCAGAAGGAAGCCGACGAAGACCGCGAGCGCGAACACGAAGGCGCCCAGCGCCAGCGTCTGCGCAGTCGTCATGCAGCCGAGCCCTGCAGCAGGGCCTCGATCTGCTCGCCGCGCGCTTTTCCCTCCGACGTCATGCAGGTCTGCGCGACAACCTCGTCGTCGAAATCCAATCGCAGCTCGCCGTCCTTCAGGATCTGGGCCAGGAACCGCGTGACGTTGTGTGAGTAGAGCTGGCTGGCCTGGCCGGGAACCGCGGCGGGCACGTTGGTGGGACCGAGGATGAGCACACCCTTGATGCGCACCTCCTTGTCGGGCTCCGTGTACTCGCAGTTGCCCCCGGAGGCGGCGGCGAGGTCCACTATCACCGACCCCGGGCGCATCGCGTCGACCATGTCCTTGGTCACAAGCGTCGGCGCGCGCCTGTTGGGAACCATCGCCGTGGTGATGACAACGTCGGACTCGCGAACGTGTTCGGCCAGGACCTGGTGCTCGCGTTGCACGGCGTCCTGGCTCAGCTCCTTGGCGTAGCCGCCCGCGTCCTGCTGTTCCGAGGACTCGATGCCCACCTCCACGAAGCGCGCGCCCAGCGACTCGACCTGCTCCTTGACCGCGGGGCGGACGTCGAACGCCTCGACAACGGCACCGAGCCGGCGGCAGGTCGCGATGGCCTGGAGTCCGGCGACGCCGGCGCCCAGCACGAGCACCCGGGCCGGGGTCAGCGTGCCGGCCGCTGTCATCAGCAGGGGGAAGAGGCGCGGCAGACGGAAGGCGGCCATGACCGAGGCGTGGTAGCCGGCGAGTGTCGCCATCGACGAGAGGACATCCATGTCCTGGGCCCGGCTGATGCGCGGCATCGCCTCGAGGCGGAAGGAGGTGATGTTGCGCTCCAGCAGGGCTCGAAGCGTCGCCGGGTCACCTGAGGGCTCGAGGACACCGACCAGCACCGATCCTTCGCGCAGTGACCTGATATCGGCGGCTTCCGGCCGGCGCACCACAACTGTGATGTCGCCGGAGGCGAGCAGCGCTTCCCGCTCGGCGACGACCTCCGCCCCGGACTCGATGAAGGCCTGGTCGGTGATGCCGGCGGCGGCGCCGGCCCCGGTCTGCACCGCCACCGCCACCTTGCCGGAGGCGAGCTGCGTGATGGACCGCGGCACCAGGGCGACGCGCGTTTCGCCGGCCGCGGTCTCGCTGGGAACGACGATGCGCACGGCGCTCAACTGTAGTCAACCGACCCGGAGGTCCGGTTCGCACGCTTCTACACAATCCTTGACATCCCTACACAATTCTTCGCTTCACAACGGGAGATCGACCATGCACACTCGTCGCCGGAGACCAGGGCATTCGTGGGGGTACAACGCCGTCGCCGGCGGAGGTGCGAACCGGGGGGATTCGCCCTCCGCGGCGGCGGAATGACGTGAGCGGGCCGGAGATCGAGCGTTCCGTGCTCGGCCACGCCGCGGAGCTGGGCATCGCTGCTGAGCCGATCGCCTGCGAACCGGCCTTCGCAGACACGGCCGCGTTCTGCGAGAAATATGAGCATCGGCGGGGTCACCGTCTTCGCCCTGCCGCCTGATCTCGCGCTCTACATCGACACGGCGGTGCTGCGGCGGCCCTGGGTCATCGTGGGCGGCGGCAGCCGCTCGCTCAAGCTGCGGCTCGCCGGTGGTGACCTGCTGCGCATCCCCGGTGCCGAGGAGGTCGACGGCCTCTCGGTCTGAGGCCCTCCGTGGCCCCGTCGCCGCGCGGCATGCTTGCGACCCATGGATCGCATCGCCGCCCGCATCGTGAAGGCCGACCCGGCGTTCCGGGAGGTGGTCGACATCGTGGGTCCGCCGGAATGGCGGCCGCCCGCCGACGACGCGTTCGCTGCCCTGATTCGGGCCATCGTCTTCCAGCAGCTCGCGGGCAAGGCGGCGAGCGCGATCCATGGACGGCTGGTGGCTCTGTTCGACGGAGCTGCGCCCACGCCCCAGGCGCTGCTGGCTCTCAGCCAGGACCAGCTGCGCGCCGCCGGCCTGTCGGGGTCCAAGCAGCGGGCGCTGCTCGACCTTGCGGCGAAGTTCCACGACGGCACCGTCCCGGTGCACGACGTCGAGGAGCTGAGCGACGACGAGGTGGTGGAGCGACTGGTGCAGGTGCGCGGCATCGGCCGCTGGACAGCCGAGATGTTCCTGATGTTCCAGCTGCGCCGCCCTGACGTGTGGCCCATCGACGACTACGGGGTGCGCAGCGGCTGGGCGCGCATCCACGGCCTGCAGGAGCTGCCATCGCCGAAAGCGCTCAAGGCCGAGGGCGACCGCTTCCGTCCCCACCGGAGCACCGCCGCCTGGTACTGCTGGCGCGCGGTGACGACCATCACGCCGGGCTGAGGCTCAGAGGCGCGCCGGGTCGACCACCGCTTTCGCCCCGGACGACGGGGCGATGAGCTCCTCGAAGAGCGCCGGCACCTCCGAGAGACCGGCACGCCGAGTCACCACGGCGCTCAGCCCCGGGTCTGCGGATAGCATGCTTATGGCGTCGCGGAAGTCCGCCTCGCTCGACGCGATGCTGCCAAGAATGGCAATTTCTCGCGTGACCCACATCAGCGGCAGCACGGTGGCCTCGCCGAAGGGCACGCCCAGCAACACCAGTACTCCGCCGGGTGCCACCAGGTCCGCGGCGCGATGCAGCAGCGTGGGGACGCCCGAGCATTCGAAGACGGCCTGGGCCGGGGCGATGAGCGAACGCACCTCTGCAATGTCAGCCACCGTCTGCGCGGCACCGAGCACGGAAGCCAGCCGGCGGCGGTCGGCAACGGGGTCGACCCCGACCACGTCCTCGACGCCACGCGAACGCAGCGCCGCGACTGTGAAGAGACCGATGGGACCCAGTCCCACCACGACCGCCGGGCCGCTCACCTCCCCGGCCCGGACGACCCCGTGGAGCGCCACCGAGAGCGGTTCCACCAGGCACGCGGCCTCCAGCGGCAGGTCCTCGGGGATGCGGTGGAGGAGGTGGGCCGGGGCCAGCACCTGCTCGGCAAACCCGCCATTGCGGGCGAAGCCGAGACCGGCGGTCAGCGCGAAGGCGCAGCGCCAGGGGGTGCCCGCAGCGCACTCGTCGCAGACTCCGCAGGGCAGCTTGGGGTCGACAACCGTGCGCTCTCCCACCCGCCAGCGGCCGGCCCCGGGACCGACGGCGGCGACGGTGCCCGAGATCTCGTGGCCCGGCACCGAGTCGGTGAAAAGCCCCACCTTGTAGGAGCTGAGGTCCGAACCGCAGACGCCGCAGCTGTTCACCTGCACCACGACTTCGCCCTCGGACGGCTCGGGATCCGGCAGGTCCACGGGCTCGAGCCGGTGGGCGTCGACCAGCCTCACGGCGCGCACAGGGTCACCTCGCTACATGAGCCCCAGCGAGGCGACCATCCGCAGCAGCTCGGAGAGCACCGCCGGGTCGGTCTGGACGTCGATGACCGAGCACACGCCCGAATCGAGCGAGCGATCGAGCGCCGGCCGGAGCTCTTCGAGCCGCTCGACGCGCTCCCCGTGGCCGCCCAGCGCCTGGGCCAGAAGGTCGTAGCGCACCGGGGCGAGCCGGCTCGCGACCTGCCGGCCTTCGCCGAAGAGCATGTCCTGTTCGTGACGCACATCGCCCCACCCGCCGTTGTTCGAGACGACAACCACGACTGGCAGCCCATGCCGCACCGCGGTGTCGACCTCCATCGCGGTGAGGCCGAACGAGCCGTCGCCCGTGAAGAGGATGACGGGCTCGCCGGGTCGGGCCGCCTGGGCAGCCAGGGCGAAGGGCATCCCGACGCCGAGGGTCCCAAGCGCGGTGGTCGTGGTCAGGAGGTGGCCCGGCTTCTCGGCGTAGAAGTAGGCCAGCGCCCAGGAGAGGGCGTCGCCGCCGTCGGCGACGAATGTGACCTCGCCGCCGAACCGATCGCGCGCCACCGCCGCCACCTCGCGCGCGACGGCGCCGGGATGGACGGCGGCGCCGGTGTGGCCGTCGACCTGCTGGTC
>JAFAJR010000114.1 GCA_019236085.1 Candidatus Dormiibacterota bacterium | reverse complement strand
CAGAAGGCGACCCAACGCATCTGGCATGCGCCGGGGAAGATGAGCGCAATCGAGCTGCCGGTGATCCAGAACTGAGCTCTGAGTTACTAGCGCAGGTAGCGGTCGAACCAATCGAGCGTCCGGCGCAGGGCATCCTCCGCGTGCACGGGCTCGCGCAGCCTGTGGCCCTCGCCGGGATAGATCATGATGGAGCTCGGCGCACCGACCGACTTCATGGCATGCCAGAATTCCACGGTCTGCGACGCCGGACACTCGATATCACGTTCGCCCACGTAGGCAAAAGTTGGGGTATGCGCGCTGCGGATGAAATTCACCGCCGAGGAGCGCGCGTAGATCTCTGGATCGTCGTAAACCGTCGCACCGAAGTACGGCAGCAGCCACCCATCGATGCCGTTTTCGCCGTAGTAGGACTGCCAGTTACTGATCCCGGCGGCAGCCACGGCAGCCTTGAAGCGCTGAGTCTGCGTGATGGCAAACATCGACATGAACCCACCGTAGCTGCCACCGGTGACGCCGAGGCGCGCCTCATCGATCGACGCGGCGCGTTCAGCGGCATCGATGCCTGCGAGCACATCGCGCAGATCGCCGTGGCCCAGGTCGCGCACGTTGGCGGCCGCGAATCGCTCGCCCTGACCAAAGCTGCCACGCGGATTCGGGCGGAAGACCGCCCAGCCACGTGCGAGCAACGCCGATTGCACGCTCGGTTCGGCAAAAGACGGCACGGCAGCCGACGCCGGGCCGCCGTGGATGATCGTGACCAGCGGCATGTTGGTGCCGGGCCGCACTGGGGTGAGCAGCCATCCCTGCTCCTCGAAGCCTTCGTTGACCCAAGTGAGACTCGTAACCTTCATTGGCGCCGACAGACTGGCATTTGCGCGAGTGAGGTCATGCCACTGTCCGGGCCGACCCACTTCGATTTCCGGCGGGGACGTGAAGGACTCATGCGAGACAGCCACGATGCCCGTCGGGCATGAAGTCGCGCTGATCCTCGCCACCGTGTCCGCGCCGCTCCACAGCGACTTCGGAGGTGTCGCACGTGCACCTGTGTCCAGGTCGACCAGCTGGTGCCGATCGCCCGCGAGCAGTTGCGCCTGCAGCGTGCCGTTGCAGCTCCACACGAGTGCGGTCGCAGAGGCTTTCATGTCGGGTGTCAGGTTGGTCGCAGCGCCGCCGCTCAGCGGTATCGTGAATACGTCACCGCCCGTCGAGCCGAAGTCACTCATGATTCCGCCGATGAAAGCCACGGTGCGGCCGTCCGGTGAAATGCGGGGCTCCGCAATCTGCTGCCGAGGGCTCGCCGGCTCATACAGCACCCGTCCTGCTCCATCCCCTCTGGCAAATGCATAGATCTTCGCGATCCACCAGTTGTTGTCGCCATCTTCGGGTGCGGCAGTTGCCACGAAACCTCCGCTGTCCGGGCGCCAGTCATACTCGTATGCGAATAATCCAGGCGGCGATGCCCAGTGCAGCTGGCCGCCTTCGATGACTGCAATGCGCTGTTCCGGGGGCGGCGCATCGAGATCGCCCGCGACTGCGGCTCCCGCTTCGGTAGCTCCGACTTCCTTACGGGCATTTTCGGTGGCAAGCACGGCGAGCGCGCCATCGCGGCCGTACCTGAGATCCGTCAGGGTCCCATTGAATTCGAGCAGCTTGTTGAGGTCTCCGCTCTGCGGCGTGACCGTATAAAGCGTGTACGCGTGACTGCCCGGAGTCCTCAGCGAGAAAGCCAGGAGCTTGCCGTCAGGTCGCCAGGCGATCGACCCTGGCCAGCACTGTGACACCCGGCCGCACGGGAGCGGGATGCGCCGCTCGGAGCCGTCGGCGACGCGCCGAATGACCAGGTCGCGCAGGTCCGGCCAGTATCCGCCCTGCGGGGAATCGCCCTCGATGGCGGCGAAGAATGCGGCATCCGGAGAGATGCGCACATTCAGATAGCGGTGCACGGCGCGCTCAAGCGTCGGCGCATCCTGCGTGGCGTACGATGCGGCGCTCGCGAGCACACTAGCGACCAGGACTCCCCGCAACATATACCCGCTCTTCCCCGCACCCATCGCCATGGCGCTCGGATCGTCCGATTCGTTGTGTTGAAAGCATGCCCTGAGCACGCAGCTGGAGCAAACCCTCGGATCACGGGCAGCCAAGGCAGCGCGGCGCTGTAAAGAGTCTGTCGTAGCGCCGCGGGACGCACCGCAGCAGGGTTGCGTTGTGCGGCGTTCGGTCTGACACTGCCCGCCGTGACCGTGCTCGGGCCACCGGTGACCGCACAGGAGCTTTCGGCGTCGAAGCACGCAGCGCGTACCGTCAAGCTTCCCAATGGCACTGCGGTCACGGCCCTGGGTCAAGGCTGCTGGCACCTTGGCCAGGGAAGGCATCCGGCCGCCGTTGAAGAGGAGGCGCTCCGCACCGGGATCTCCCTCGGCATGACCCTGATCGACACC
>JAFAJR010000064.1 GCA_019236085.1 Candidatus Dormiibacterota bacterium | reverse complement strand
GCCACGTTGGTGACCCAGTCGCGCAGCGCCTCGTTGATCGCGTCCTTGAGGGTCCGGCTGCCGTTGTCGACCGGGACGACGCGCGTGCCAAGCAGGCGCATGCGAAAGACGTTGAGGGCCTGGCGCGCCATGTCTTCCGTGCCCATGTAGACGACGCACTCGAGGCCGAGATGCGCGCCGATGGTGGCGCTGGCGACGCCGTGCTGCCCGGCGCCGGTTTCGGCGATGATGCGCGGCTTGCCCATTTTTACGGCGAGCAAGCCCTGGCCGACGGCGTTGTTGATTTTGTGCGCGCCGGTGTGGAGGAGATCCTCGCGTTTGAGGTAAATGCGCGGTCCGCCGAGATGTTTTGTGAGGTGCTCGGCAAATTGCAGCGGCGATGGGCGGCCGACGAAATTTTTGAGGAGCGCGTTGAACTGAGCTTGGAAGGCTGGGTCGGATTTGGCTTGCTCGTAAGCGCGCTCGAGTTCGAAAAGTGGAACCATAAGCGTTTCGGGGACGTAACGGCCGCCGTAGGGGCCGAAGCGTCCGGGGGTTTGGGTGGTGGCGGTGAGTTGGGAGGCCATGGCGGTTTTTTGGAGGTAATAGTATCGGATAGATTGGAGGATTACGGAAGAAGTCGACCGTCAACCGTTGAAGGTCGAAAGAGACAGATTGGCGGCGATGTGGATTGGATTGTGCTTCGATGGAGAAGTCCAAGAGGGGTTTCTCCACTGCGCGAGCCGATGCGTTCGCAGGAAGCAAACGCGAAGAAAAGGCCTCGGGTCGCTCCGCTCGGAATACGAGTCGATTAAGTCTTGCTTGATTGAAGAAGGCGGTTGGCGCGGGTGACCTCGCCGAAGAATTGGCGGAGCTTGGTGCCGGACTTTTTGCCGGGGGCGGATTCGACTCCGGTGGCGACATCAACGGCGTAGGGGCGGACGTAAAGGATGGCTTCGGCGACGTTTTCTGGGGTGAGGCCACCGGCGAGGACGATGCGGTGGGTGTTGGCTGCGCGGCGGGCGACGGTCCAGTCGGTGCGGAGGCCGGTACCGCCGAATTGGCCGGATTTGTCGGCGTCGAAGAGGAAGGCGCGAACCGAGGATTGGAAGGGGCGGAGGCCGCCGAGATGGAAACCTTTGGTGATGCGCAAGGCTTTTGTTACTTGGAAATATTTCGCTGCTTCCCGGGCGGTGGCGGCCGGTTCGTCGCCGTGGAGTTGGACGGTGTCAAGGTCGACGGCGCGGGCGAGGGCGATTACGGCTTCGGGTGACCAGTTCACGAAGACGCCGGCGGCTTCAATTTTGTCGGGCAGCGTGCGAATGATTTTGTAGGCCTCGGCGGGTGCGATGTTGCGGACGCTTTTTTCGTAGAAATTGAAGCCGAGGGCGCGGGCGCCGAGGGCGACGGCGGCTTTGGCGTCGGCAAGATTGGTGATGCCGCAGATTTTCACGCGGACCATTTTTAGCTTTGCGTCGGTGCGGTGCTGAGGAGTTTTGCTAATGCGGCGCCAGGGTCTGGCGCGGACATCAAGGACTCGCCGACGAGGAAGGCGTCGAAGCCGGCGTTGCGGAGGCGGACGAGGTCGGCGTTCGAGGAAAGGCCGGATTCGGCGACGGCGAGACAGGCTTCGGGGATTCGATCGATCAGATCGAAAGATGTTTCGAGGCGGACTTCGAGTGTTTTGAGGTCGCGATTGTTGACGCCGATGATTTTGGCGCCGGCGGCCAGGGCACGGTCGAGTTCGGGCTTCGTGTGGACTTCGACGAGCGGTTCCATTTTGAGTTCGCGGCCGAGTGCGATGAGTTGTTCGAGAACGGGATCGCGCAGGGCGGCGACGATGAGGAGAAAGCTGTCGGCATCGTTGGCGCGGGACTCCAAGATTTGCCAGGGATCGAAGATAAAATCTTTGCGCAGGACGGGTTGGGTGATTTCTTTGCGGGCGTCGCGCATGTTTTTGAGCGTGCCGCCGAAGAATTCGGGCTCGGTAAGTACGGAGAGGGCGGGGGCGCCGTTCGCCGTGAGGGATTGGGCGAGGGCGATATGGTCGAAAGGGTCGCGGATGATCCCGCGCGAGGGGGAGGCGGGTTTGAGTTCGGCGATGACGTTCAGGGTATTGCAGGAAAGTGCTGCGGGAAAATCGCGGAGGGGCGTGGCGGCGGCGACACCGTATTTCAGCGCGGTTTCGGGTAATATTTTTTTGCGATGATCGACCGCGGCGCGACGTGATTCGAGAATGCGGTCGAGGACGGTGCCGGTGTTAGCTGGAGTTTGAGCGGCCACCTTGTAAGTTTGTATGGGTGGGTGGGCGGTGTCAAACTGGGTGGCCGATCAATGGTGACTGGTGAGCGAGTGAACAGTCGACAGTTGAAAGTGAAGAGGAAACCGTATGTGCGGCGGCATCGCGCTGCAATGGGCGTTTGGGAGTGAGGGCGAACTCAAAGCGGCGCTGAAGCGCCGCAGTCCAGAAGGA
>JAFAJR010000139.1 GCA_019236085.1 Candidatus Dormiibacterota bacterium | reverse complement strand
ACTCCGGGCGCGTGACCGACCGCATCCCGGGACTGACCCAACGCGGCTCCGCCGACTCCCCTGTGGTGCTGACCCTGGGCACGTTCGACGGCGTCCACCGGGGCCACCAGCATCTCCTGCACCGAGTGCGCCGGGAGGCTGAGGCTCGGCATGCGATCCCTGTTGCGCTCACCTTCGACCCGCCACCGCGCTGCGTCGTGGATCCGGACGAGTGCCCGGCGGCGCTGAGCGACGCCCCGGAACGTGTCGCGTTGCTGCTGGCGGCCGGGGCGGCCGAAACACACGTCGTCCGCTTCGACGCCGCGCTCAGCAGGTGGAGCGCCGAGCGTTTCCTCGATGCGCTGCTGGCCTGGGGCCGGGTCCGGGCTCTGGTCACCGGAGCCGGCTTCACCATGGGGCATCGCCGCCAGGGCGACGTCCCGTTCCTGGTGAGGTACGGCGCGGCCCACGGTTTCGACGTGGTCACCGTCGACGCCCTGCTTCGCCGTGGCGCTGTCGTGTCGTCGTCACGGGTTCGCCAGGAGCTGGCGGCCGGCCGCGTCGGATCCGCTGCTTCGCTGCTCGGCAGGAGGTACGCAGTTCCCGGCGTGGTGGTGCAGGGGAGGAGTCGCGGCCACCGCCTCGGCTTCCCCACAGCCAACCTCGAGGTGCCCCGTGGCCGGTGCCTGCCAGCGACGGGGATCTATGCGACCTACGTGCACGTCGCGGGCCGGCGCCACGCGGCGGCGACCTCGATCGGGTACAACCCCACGTTCGCAAACCAGGACCTGAGCGTCGAGCCGCACCTCATCGACTTCGACGGAGACCTGTATGGCAGGTCCGTTCGCCTGGAGTTCGTGCGACGCCTGCGCGGCGAGCGCCGTTTCCGCTCGGAGGACGCGTTGCGGGACCAGATCCGCAAGGACGTCGGGCGAACCCGCTCGTACCTGCGATGACGCTGCCGACACTGATCGTGGTGAATCCGGCGAGCGCCGGCGGCCGCACCGGGCGCGACTGGCCGCGGCTGCGGCGAATCCTCAGCGATACCGGCGTCCGCGGCGACGAGCATCTGACCAGCGGATGTGGCGACGCGATCGCCGCCGTCCGGTCGGCGCTCGGAAGCGGGTGCGATCGCATCGTCGTTGTCGGTGGCGACGGCACGCTGAACGAGGTGGTGAACGGCTGCTTCTCCGAGGACGGCATCCCGCTCGGCAGCCTGCCGGCGATCGGCCTGCTGCCGGCCGGCACCGGCGGCGACTTCCGGCGCACCCTCGGGGTTCCGGCCCAGCCGGAGGCCGCCGCCTGGATCATCGCCGCAGGCACCACCATCCCGGTCGACACAGGAGTGGTGACCTACGGCGACGGCTCGCGGCGCTACTTCGTCAACATCGCCGACTGCGGGCTCGGTGGCGAGGTGGTGGCCCGGGTCAACCGCAGCAGCCGCAAGCGGGGTGGTCCTGCAGGCATGGGCGTTTTCCTCTGGCACTCGCTCGCCGGTCTCGCGACGTATCGCGGCGCCGGTTGCACCGTCACTGTCGACGGTGACCGCCTGCAGCTCGACGCACAGAGTGTTGTGGTCGCCAATGGCCAGTACTTCGGCGGCGGGATGCGCGTTGCGCCGCAGGCGGCGCTCGACGACGGGCTGTTCGACGTGGTGATCGTCGAGCGGCAGGGCCGGGGTGCGACGGTCGCGGGGCTGCCGTCGCTCTACCGCGGCCGGCACACGCAGCGCCACGGGGTTCGCTGTTTGCGCGGCTCGTCGGTAGCGATCGCCGCCGATCCAGCGATGCTGTTCGACATCGAGGGTGAACAGGTGGGCGCCACGCCGGCGACCGTGACCTGTCTGCCGCGTGCGCTGCGATTCTGCGTGCCTCGGCCGTTGCCGGGGCCGCCTGCGACGGATGCCTGATAGACTGCCGGGAACGTGCCAATCGTCAGACCGAAATCGGAGATCATCGCCGAGCACCGTCGTCACGACAGCGACACGGGCTCTGCTGAGGTCCAGGTCGCAGTTCTCAGTGAACGCATCACCGCGCTCACCGAGCACCTTCGCGACCACCCCAAGGACCACGCATCGCGCCGCGGGCTGCTCAAGCTCGTGGGCCAGCGCCGGCGCCTCCTGGACTACCTCACCAGGACGGACGTGGAGCGGTACCGCGCGCTGATCAGCCGGCTGGGCCTGCGCCGCTAGGGAACAACCACACACATCAATCACCCGGTGCGAGTGCACCGGCGACGTCCACCGGCCAGGTGAGACGTTGGGGCCCGGACCGAGCCGCGACACCGCTGCAGCCCTTGCGCGAGTCGCCAGGTTTCGTTCCAGCCCCCAACTCCTCATCGGACCGCTGCCAGAGCCGCGCATCCTCACCGGGATCTCGAGAAGGAGATCCATGGCATACCGAGAGTTCGAAACCGACCTGGCCGGCCAGCGTCTGACGGTTGAGACCGGCCACGTGGCCGAGCAGGCCAACGGCGCGGTTGTGATCCGGGTCCGCGACACCGTGTTGTTGGTCACCGCTGTCGCGTCCAAGCAGCCCCGCGAGGGCATCGACTTCTTCCCCCTGACCTGCGACTACGAGGAAAAGTTGTACGCGGCGGGCCGGATCCCCGGCTCATTCCCGCGCCGCGAGGGCCGGCCCAGCGAGGCCGCGGTCCTGGCCAGCCGCATGATCGACAGGCCGATGCGGCCGCTGTTTCCCAAGGACTTCCGCAACGACGTGCAGATCGTCGCCACGGTGCTGAGTTCCGACCAGGAGCAGGATCCCACGGTGCTCGCGGTGTTCGGCGCCTCCTGCGCTCTGCAGATCAGCGGCATCCCGCACGGCGGTCCGGTCGGCTGTGTGCGCGTCGGCATGATCGACGGCAGACTCATCGTCAACCCCACGCTGCAGCAGCTGACCAGCTCGGACCTCGACCTGGTGGCGGCCGGCACGGGTGACGCCATCAGCATGGTGGAGGCTGGTGCCAAGCAGGTCCCCGAGGAGACCATGCTGCAGGCGCTGCGCATGGCGCACGACGAGATCAAGAAGCAGGTCGACTTCCAGCGCCGCCTGCACGACGAGATCGGCAAGCCGCTGATGTCGTACCCGTCGTCGGCTGTCCCCCAGGACATTGCCTCGGCGGTGCACGAGCTGGCTGCGGGGCACATCGCCCAGGCGGCCCGCAACGTCGACAAGCAGTCGCGTGACGACGCGCTCGACCAGTTGCGCGACCAGACCTGGCAGGCGCTGCAGGAGCGCTACCCGGATGCTCGCGGTGAGGTCAACCGCGCCTTCGAGTCCGAGCTGAAGAAGGCTGTGCGCAACGCCATCTTGGACGAGGGGATCCGCCCCGACGGACGCCGCAGCGACGAGATCCGTACCATCTCGTCGCAGGTCTCGGTGCTGCCCCGCACCCACGGTTCAGCGATCTTCACCCGCGGCCAGACCCAGGCGCTGTCCATTGTGACCCTCGGTTCCGGCCAGGATCAGCAAAAACTTGACGGCCTGGGGTTGGACGAGTTCAAGCGCTTCATGCATCACTACAACTTCCCGCCGTTCTCCGTCGGCGAGGCGAGGCCGCTGCGGTCGCCCGGACGCCGGGAGATCGGTCACGGGGCGCTCGCCGAGCGGGCCGTGCACAACGTGATGCCGGACGAGGAGGAGTTCCCCTACGTGGTGCGCATCGTCACCGAGATCCTCTCGAGCAACGGCTCCACGTCGATGGCATCTGTGTGCGGCAGCGCGCTGGCGCTGATGGATGCCGGCGTGCCACTGCGCGCGCCCGTTGCGGGCATCGCCATGGGACTCATCACCGACGAGAGCGGCGAGCGCGCAGCCGTCCTCAGCGACATCCAGGGCATGGAGGATGCGCTCGGCGACATGGACTTCAAGGTCGCCGGCAGCGAGCGCGGCATCACCGCGCTGCAGATGGACATCAAGATCTCCGGCCTGAAGTGGGAGCTGCTGGAGCGTGCGCTGGAGCAGGCACGTCAGGGACGTCTGTTCATCCTCGGCCGCATGGCCGAGACCCTTCCGGGTCCGCGCGGTGAGATGAGCCAGTGGGCGCCGCGCATCGACGTCATCCAGATCAACCCCGACAAGATCCGCGACGTGATCGGCCCTGGCGGCAAGACCATCCGACGCATCGTCGATGAGACCGGAGCGCAGATCGACGTGGAGGACGA
>JAFAJR010000383.1 GCA_019236085.1 Candidatus Dormiibacterota bacterium | reverse complement strand
TGGTGACGATGGTGCGCTCACGGCGGTAGTCGGCGAGCTCGTACTGCGGCCCCAGGGTGATCGCCTCTGTGGGACACGCTTCGGCGCAGTAGCCGCAGTAGATGCAGCGCATCAGGTTGATCTCGTACCGCTCGGCGTAGCGCTCGCCCGGGGACACCGGCGCCTTGGGATCGTTCTCGGCGGCGAGCACGTAGATGCACCCCACGGGACACGCCGCGGCGCAGAGCTCGCAGCCGATGCAGCGCTCCATGCCGTTGTCGTAGCGATGCAGGATGTGGCGGCCGCGGTGGCGCGGCACCGCCTGCTTCTGCTCTTCCGGCCACTGCACGGTGAGCGGACGCGACAGCATCTGCTTGAGCGTGAAGGCCATGCCCTTCGCGATCTCTTTGATCACCGCACCTTCCTCATGCCCGCAGCGCCACCACGGTTCCGGTGATGATGATGTTGAGCAACCCCAGCGGCAGCAAGACCTTCCAGCCGAAGTTCATCAGCCGGTCGTAGCGCAACCGGGGCAGCGTCCAGCGCACCCAGATCATCACGAAGAGCAGCAGCATCACCTTGCCCAGGAACCAGATCGGGCCGGGGATCCAGTCGAAGGGATGGAACGGCAGCAGCGGCAGCGAGCCGCCGAGGAACAGGGCTGTGGCGATGGAACAGACCGTCACCATGTTCACGTACTCGCCAAGGAAGTACAGGCCGAAGCGCATCGACGAATACTCCGTGTGGTAGCCGCCCACCAGCTCGGTCTCGGCCTCGGGCAGGTCGAAAGGAAGACGGTTGGTCTCGGCGAATGCCGCGGTGAAATACAGGATGAAGCCCAGCGGCTGCAGCACCACGAACCACAATGGTTGCTGCGCGCCCACGATCTGCGTCACGTTGAGCGAGCCGGAGAGGATCACCACACCCATCAGCGCAAACGCCACCGCCATCTCGTACGAGATGAGCTGCGCCGACGAGCGCAGGCCGCCGAGCAGCGAGTACTTGCTGTTCGCCGCGTAACCGCCCAGGAACAGCGAATACACGCCCAACGAGGTCACACCGAGGATGAACAGCAACCCGACGTTGGCGTTGGCGATGCCCCAGTGGAACGCGTAGCCGAACCAGTTGTTGTCGCCAAAGGGAATGAACGCGAAAGCCAGCATGGCGGCGCCCCCGGCCAGGCTCGGACCGAGGAGGTAGAGGAAGCGGTCGCGTCCCGCAGGCGCCGCGTTCTCCTTGAAGAACAGTTTGAGGCCGTCGGCGGCAGGCTGCAGCAGGCCGAACGGGCCGACGCGGTTGGGCCCGTAGCGCAGCTGGATCCGGGCCGACACCTTGCGCTCGGCGAGCGTGAGGTAGGCAAACGCAGTCGCCAGGAACAGCACCACGAATGCGCTCTTCAGCAGGAGCACCCACCAGAAGTCCTGGCCCACGAGCGCTGTCCAGAAGTCGGCGATCACGCGGCCACCTCAGCTGCCCACAGGGCGCGGCCGCCGTTGCCGGCAGCGGCGTAGGCGGGCAGCGCAGCCCGGAGCGCGCGGCCCACGGTTGCCGGGTCGCCTCCTTCCATGCCAGTGCCGCCGAGCTCCGCCGCCAACGCTCCCAGCACGCGCGTCTCAGGTGGCGTCTGGCTCGCTGCCGGCAACGCCGCGCGGATGCGCTGCACCCTGCCCTCGACATTGGTCACAGTCCCGGACTTCTCGACAATTGCATGGCCGGGGATCAGCACCGTCGCCAGGCGCGATACCACGCCGGGGACCGTGGCGATCGCCACAACGGATTCCGCCTTGCGCAGCGCGCGTTCCAGCAGCGCAGCCTCCGCCTCATACACATCACTCGGGCCGGCGATCAGCAGGGCGCTCACAGCACCGGCGGCTGCCGCTTCCAGGATCTCGCGGCCGTGCTTGCCGGCGGGGTTCGCGGCGCGGTAGCCGGCGCTGACGTTGGGCAACATCCCCAGGTCCTTGGCGCCGCGGCCGTTCACACCTCGCGTCACGGTCAAGCGGCGCACCGTTGCCCGGCGCTGCAGCGCAGCCGCCACCGTAGCCGCGTTGTCACGATTCGACTCGTCGGCGATCACCCCGATCGTCGCCGCATCACCGACCAGCCGGCTGACGCGCTGCGCGTCGATGTCGTGGTCGACGCGGTGCACTCGCACGCCGCGCTTGGTCTCGGCCTTGAACAGCCGCAACGTCAGCACCGGGGCCTGTTCCTCGGGCTCGGCGCCGAGCACCACGACCGCCGCGCAGGACTCGATGTCGGCGATGCCCAGCTCGTGCTCACCCGGCCCGATGCCGGCAAACGACTCCAGCTGATGGTCGATGTGCGGTGTGCCGATGACCTCGCGGGCGATGCGCGACAGAAGCCACAGCTCCTCGTTGGTCGAGCCAGCAGAGCCCAGCACGGCCACCGACGCTGGACCGTGCGTGTCCACGGCCGTGCGCAGCTGCGCCGCAGCGGTGGCGATGGCCTCCCCCACCGTGACGTCGCGGGCTTCGCCACTTCGAGGTTGCAGCGCAGGACGGCGAACCCGTTCGCTGCTGTTCCAGCGATCAAAGCTGTAGCGGCCTCTGTCGCACAGCCACATGTCGTCGACCAGCGGGTTGTCGCGCGAGGCGAAACGCTTCACCTCGAAATCACGGCTGTCGATGTTGATGTTGCAGCCGTAGGAGCACTCGGGGCACACGCCCGGCGAGCGCTGCAGCTCCCAGGGTCGTGCCGCAAAGCGGAACTCCCTGTGGGTGAGCGCTCCCACGGGACATACCTCCGGCAGGTTGCCCTGGAATGCCGACTGCAGCGGCTGCTCGTTGAACGTGCTCACCAGCGTGCGCACTCCGCGCTGTTGCAGCACGATCTCCTTCTCGCCTGTGATCTCGTCGTAGTAGCGCACGCAGCGCCAGCAGAGGATGCAGCGCTCCTGGTCGAGCTCGATGTGCTGCGACAGCGGCACAGCCTTGTTGAAATGCACCTTCTCGGTGATGGGGAAACGCGAGATCCCGGGCCCGTAGCGAAACGTGAAGTCCTGCAGGTCACATTCACCGCCGCGGTCGCAGATCGGGCAGTCAAGCGGGTGGTTGAGCAACAGGAACTCCAGCATGCCCTCGCGCAGCTTGGTCACCGGCGCGCTGTCGGTGGTGACCACCATGCCGTCGTTGACGTAGGTGGCGCACGCCGGCTGTGGCTTGGGGAACTTCTCGATCTCCACCAGGCACATGCGGCACACAGCCACGGGCTCCATCTTGGGATGCGAGCAGTAGATGGGGATGTGGATGCCGAGCTCGGTGGCGGCGTCGAGGACAAGCGTGCCCTTGGGCACGCGCACCGAC
>JAFAJR010000340.1 GCA_019236085.1 Candidatus Dormiibacterota bacterium | reverse complement strand
CCCGGGCCGCCGATCAATTCGCCCGCAAGGAGGCGCCGGCGGCCTGACGCCAGGTTTGATCGCTCGACCAAACCCTACAAGGAATTGATGTGTAACCTTCTAACGACGCTATCAGTTTTAGTCACAGTGGAAGCCATGAAACGGAGGAGCCAATGCTCGCACTCATTCTGTTCCTGATCCTCATCGCGATCCTCTTCGGGGCTGGCGCCGCCCTGCACGCTCTCTGGTGGATCGCGGTCATCGCCCTGGTCATCTGGCTGATCGGCTTCGCCTTCAGGCCGGGCGGCGGGCGCTGGTACTACTGGTAGGCACTGAACTCGGTCCCCGCAAGGGAGGGCTCGCATCTGCGGGCTCTCCCTTCTTTTTTGTCAGCCGGGCGCCGCCGGGGCTCCGCCCGGCCCCTGGTACAGTCGAAACAGATGCTCCGACCCCCTGAGCCAGTGCGGCCATGATGCGAGGAGGCGGCTGGCACGGCGGCGGCGGCGGCGGGCCGGTGCAGCGCCCGTCCGGACGCGTCCCTAAGCGCCGGATCCTCCGGGACACGGCGCGCCTCTTCCGCCCCTACCGCCTGGCGGTGGTGGCGATCGGCGTCACCGTCTTCTTCACGGCCGGCGTCGGCGTGGCCAACCCGCTGCTCATCAAGGTCGTGTTCGACAGGGCGCTGTTTCCGGCGGCAGGGCACCCCGACCTGCATCTGCTGCTGGTGCTGGTGGCGATCATGGTCGCGATCCCGATCATCAGCGGCGCCGTCGGCATCCTGCAGACGTATCTCACCAACCGCGTGGGGCAGCGGGTGATGGAGGACCTGCGCAACCGGCTGTACGAACACCTGCAGGGCATGTCGCTGCGGTTCTTCACGGGCACACGCACCGGCGAAATCCAGTCGCGGCTCACCAACGACGTGGGCAGCATCCAGTCGGTGGTCACTGACACCGCGTCGTCATTGCTGTCGAACGTGGTCATCCTCATCAGCACGCTGATCGCCATGCTGGTGCTCTCCTGGCAGCTGACGGCGCTGTCGCTGTTCATCACGCCGCTCTTCGTCCTCTACACATACCGCGCCGGACAGGTGCGCCGGCGCATCACCACCCAGGCCCAGGATTCGAAGGCGGAGATGAGCGCCATCACCGAGGAGACCCTCTCGGTTTCCGGGATACTGCTCGGCAAGGTCTTCGGACGGCGCCGCGAGGAGGTGGGCCGGTTCCGCGCGGAGAACCACCGCCTGGCCAACCTCGCAATCCGGCAGGAGATGGTGGGCCGCACGCTGTTCGCCACCATCGGAGCCTTCTTCAGCAGCGCGCCCGCTCTCGTCTACCTCATCGCCGGCATCGTGCTGTCGTCGTCGCACAACTCCGGCATCTCGCCGGGGACCATCGTCGCCTTCACCACGCTGCAGAGCCGGCTCTTCTTCCCCATCGGCAGCCTGCTGCAGGTGAGCGTGGAGATCCAGGGGTCGCTGGCACTCTTCGAGCGCATCTTCGAATACCTGGCCATGCCGCACGACATCGTCGACAGGCCGGGCGCGCAACCGCTCGACCCGGCGTCGGTCCGCGGCCAGGTGCGACTCGACCACGTGTTCTTCCGCTACGACCGTGCCGCCTTCGGCCCGCTGCAGACCGAATCCGCGGTGGAGGCCAACGGGTCCGCCGCTGACGGCGAGCTGGTGCCCAACGAGGCGCCACGCCAGTGGGCGCTGCAGGACGTGACGCTGGGGGTGGCGCCGGGGCAGCTGGCGGCGATCGTCGGGCCCAGCGGCGCCGGCAAGACGACCATCTCGTACCTCATCCCCCGGCTCTACGACGTGACCACCGGCCGCGTGCTGATCGACGACGTGGACATCCGCGACGTGCAGCTCGATTCCCTCGCCGACGTCATCAGCATGGTGACCCAGGAGACGTACCTCTTCCATGCGAGCGTTCGCCGCAACCTGCTGTACGCCAAGCCGGACGCCAGCGACGAGGAGATGATTGCGGCGGCTCGCGCCGCCTTCATCCACGATCGCATCGTCGAGCTGGACCAGGGATACGACACCATCGTCGGGGAGCGTGGCTACCGGATGTCCGGCGGTGAGAAGCAGCGGCTCGCCATCGCCCGAGTGGTGCTGCGCGCTCCGCGTGTGCTGATCCTCGACGAAGCCACCTCGGCACTCGACACCACCAGCGAGCGCTTGGTGCAGGCGGCGCTGCAACCGCTGATGTCAGGGCGCACCACGATCGCCATCGCGCACCGTCTCTCCACCATCCTCGCCGCCGACGTCATCTTCGTGATCGACCGCGGCCAGCTCATCGAGCAGGGGACGCACGACGAGCTGCTGCGCCGCGGCGGCATGTACGCCACCCTGTACGAGCAGCAGTTCCAGGGCGGCAGAGTCGAGGCACAGTGCGAGGACGGCTACGTGCTCAGCAGCGGCGAGGTGGTGCACGAGCGAGCGGCGACACCCGCCTGACGGCGGGCTGAGGGCCAACCTCCGCACCCTGCCGCCCGCAGCCTGGATCCTGTTCGCGGGAACCTTCGTCAACCGCTTCGGCTCATTCGTGCTGCCATTCCTGGTGCTGTACCTCACGGCATCCGGGTATCCAGTGGCCCTGGCCGGCGGCATCGCCGCGGCGTATGGCGCCGGGGCGCTGGTGGCGTCGCTCGCGGGTGGACACGTGGCGGATCGCTTCGGCCGCCGCAACGCGCTTGCCATCTCGATGTTCTCGTCGGCGGCCGCAATGCTGTGCCTCGGTGCGGTGCACGCCGCGCCGCTGATTGCGCTCTTCGCGGTGGTTGCCGGC
>JAFAJR010000322.1 GCA_019236085.1 Candidatus Dormiibacterota bacterium | reverse complement strand
CAGGCGCCGTGGCTTGCCCTCGTCGATTGGCAGGTAGAGCATGTCGCCTCGGCCCAGCAGCTTCTCGGCACCCATCTCGTCCAGGATCACACGGGAGTCCACACCGCTCGAGACGGCGAAGGCGACGCGGCTGGGGATGTTGGCCTTGATCAGCCCGGTGATGATGTCGGCCGACGGCCGCTGGGTGGCGACCACGAGGTGGATGCCGACTGCGCGTGCCAGCTGCGCGATGCGGCAGATGAGGTCTTCGATCTCGCCCGCGGCCACCATCATCAGGTCGGCCAGCTCGTCGACGACGATCACCACGTAGGGCAGCGGGTTCACGCCCAGCCCGGGGGCCCGCTCGTTGAAGACGGCGATGTTGCGCGCGCCGTGCGAGGCGAAGAGCTTGTAGCGCTCCTCCATCTCCTTCACCGCCCAGCGCAGCGACGCCACGGCGGATTCCGGCTCCACCACCACCGGCACAAGCAGATGCGGCAGGTCGGCGAAGTTGGAGAGCTCGACCCGCTTGGGGTCGATGAGGATCAGCTTGAGCTGCGCCGGCGTTGCCTGCAGCATGAAGCCGCCGAGCATCGCGTTGATGCACACCGATTTACCGCTGCCTGTGGCGCCGGCGATCAGCAGGTGCGGCATGCGCGCCAGATCACCGACCACCGGGTGGCCGCTCACGTCGGCGCCAAGGGCGACGCTGAGACGGTTGCGCGGATCGGCGAAGGCCGGCGACTCGGCGATCTCCTTGAGGCTGACCAGCTGTGCCGCTTTGTTCGGCACCTCGACGCCGATCGCCGACTTGCCAGGGATGAACGGCTGGATCCGTATCGGGGCCGCCAGCGCCAGGGCGAGGTCGGTCTGGTAGCCGAGGATGCGTCGCACCGGCACCCCGACCGCGGGCTGCAGCTCGTATTGCGTGACGGTCGGTCCGCTGTTGGCGCCGAGGATGCGCGTCTCGATGCCGAAGCTCTGCAGGGTGCTCACGATCGTGTCACCCGTGACACGAACTTCTGCGGCGAGGCGCTCCCGCTTGCCGGTGATGGTGTCGAGGAGTGCAGTGGTGGGCAGCAGCCACACCTTCTCCTCGCTCTCCGCCGGCTGGTCGGTGGCATGGGAGATGGCTACCTCGGGCACGGGGCCGAGCGCCGCCGGCGGCGCCGCCGTGCCCTCGAACTCTCGGGGAAAGACGGGTCCCTCCACTTCCGTCTCAGCGTCAAGGGCCTCCGACTCAGGCGGGACCTCCAGAGCCGGGCGCTCGAGGTCCGGGAAGAACGCGTCGGGCACGGCGCCTGCGTCGGGCGCGTGGAAGGGCAGCGGCGCCGGCACCCCGGCCAGCTCGGCGACGCGTTCGACTCCCGGCTCACGGAACGTCCGCGTCCGTCGTGGCGGCTCCGGCTGCCGCGCACGCGCCAGAGCGGCCGCCGCGGCCCGGACCACCGTCCCCGTCCGCAGATCGACAGCGAGGACCAGCCCGGCTAGGGCCACCACCAAAAGCACGGCCCCAGAGCCGGGACGCCCCAGCCAGTGCGCCAAGCCCGTTCCCAGCCAGCGCCCGACGGCGCCGGCGGAGCCGGGGGCGGCCAGGCCTGCCAATCCAAGCACTGCAAACACCGTGACGGCTGAGCCGGCCGCGGCCAGGCCGCCGGCCCGCCATTCATGGCTGGCGCAGAGCCGGACACCGGTGACGATGAGGCCGAGGACTGCGATCCATGCTCCGGCTCCGAGGGCGCGGTACAACCCGTCGTGCACCGGTCCTGCCACAGCCCCCGCACCCGGCACCGCCAGCACTACGCCGAGGACCACACCGAGTCCGGCAAGGGCGACGCCGCTCAGCTCGCGCCGGGCGCTGGGAGACAGCAAGGGTGTGGTCGTCTCAGCGCGGGCGCGGCCTCGCCGCGGCGCGGGACGCCGGGCCGCAGTGCGAGTGCTTGGCCTGCGCCGCGCCGCTGCGGTGCGAGCCATCAGACGACTGTGAAAAGCGTATGCATGGGCGTTCGTCGACGATGCCGCGACGCGGCCGATGCTAACAGC
>JAFAJR010000233.1 GCA_019236085.1 Candidatus Dormiibacterota bacterium | reverse complement strand
GCGCAGACGGCGAATGCGCAGGCGCTGCCAGCCTTCCGTGCAGGAAGCTTCCGCGAGAAGCCGCCCAAGGACATGGCGGAGGCCTTCGTCAGTGGAGGCAGACACCTGTGGAACCTCGGCCTCTTTGCCTGGCCGGCCTCGCTGTTCCTCGATGAGCTGGAGCGGGCGGACCCCGCCGTCCGCGACGGGGTGGAGCGCACCGCGGAGGCCGTCGGGCGGGGCGATGGCGCCGCTGCGGCGTCAGCCTACGCCGCCATCCCGGTCCAGCCCGTCGAGCCGCTGCTGCTGGAGCGGGGAGCACCGCTGGTGGTGGTTGAGGCGTCGTTCGCCTGGTCCGACGTCGGTTCCTGGCAGGACCTCTACGAGGCCAAGCTCGCCGAGGGAGCGGGCGACGACCAGGGCAACGTCGTGGATGGAGATGCCGTGCTGCTCGATGCGACGGGCAACGAGGTCCTCTCTCGCAGCGGGAGAACCGTGGCCCTGGTCGACGTGGCAGACCTGGTGGTGGTGGACACACCCGACGCCCTCCTGGTTGTGCCCCGGGCCGGGTCTCAGCGCGTCCGCGAGGTGGTGGAGAGGCTGCGGGAGCGGTAGCCCTCAGACCTTCGCCGTCGCCGTGGGCGACGGCTGGGTGCTGACCTCGAAGGTCACCGAGACGATCGTCCCGTTGGGCGCGGGACCCGTCAGCTCCACGTCCTGGGAGGTGCCCGGGTTGAGGTTGATGGCGCCCCCGGTCACATCGCCGATGGGTTTGCCGGTGTCGTCCAGGAGTGAACCGCGGATGGTCACGGTCTCGTTGTTCGCCGCTCCCGACGTGATCGTGAGGTGCGCCACCAGCGAGCCGCTGCCGTCGATGCCGAAGGTGACCGAGCGCGGGTCGATCGAAGCTGCGGCGTTCCCGGTGGTGTTCACAGCAAGCGGCGACGCGGACAGCGGCCCCGTGACCGGTGCCTGGGGAATTTGCGTGGTGCTGCCGCATGCAGCCACCATGCCGATGAACCCTGCGATGAGCGTCCCTTCGAGCGCCCGGCGGACTCGGCGCATGACGGCATCAGATGGTAGTGCGGCGTGCCCTGCAGGGGAAATTCGGGGCAATCACGCCTGCGTAGAATGGATGCAATGGGCAGACGGCCGATCGCGTTCGGCACCGACGGCTGGCGTGCCGTCGTGGCTGACGACTTCACCTACGAGAATGTCCGGGCCGTTGCGCAGGGCGTTGCCTGGTACGTCGGCGGGGCGGAGCAGCGGCCGCTGATAGTGGGCCACGACTCCCGGTACTGCGCTGAGCAGTTCGCTCTGGAGGCCGCGCGGGTTCTCATCGCCAACGGTCTGCACGTGGTGCTGCTGGACCGAGTCGCACCCACGCCGGCGGTGTCCTGGACGGTGATGGAGCAGCACGCAGCAGGCGCCATGGTCATCACCGCGAGTCACAACTCGGCGGAGTTCAACGGGATCAAGTACAAGCCCGACTTCGGTGGCTCGGCGCCCCCAGAGGTCGTGGCGCAGATCGAGAAGCTCGCCGCGCGTGCTGTCGATGAGGGCGTGCGCACCGTCGACGCCGATGCGGCTGGCGGTTCGGGCCGCCTGCGGCGCGTCGATCCCATCCCTGCGTACCTGCAGCAGATCGGCCGCATGGTGGACCTTGCTGCGCTGCGCAACTCGGGGCTGCGCATCCTGCACGAGGCGATGTACGGGGCCGGCGCGGGCCTGATGCGGCGCGCGCTGGACGGTGGCAGCACATCGGTCGTGGAGCTGCACGGTGAGCGCAATCCGGGCTTCGGCGGCATGCACCCCGAGCCCATCGACCGCTACATGCCGGAGGCGATGCACCGCATGCGTGACGGCGGCTTTGACCTGGGTATCGCCAACGACGGAGATGCAGACAGGGTTGGCATCATCGATGAGCGGGGCATGTACATCAACCAGTTGCAGGTGATGGCGCTGTTCACCCTGTTCCTGCTGGAGAAGCGCGGGCTGCGCGGTGACATCGTCCGCTCCATCACCGAGACAAGCATGATCGATCAGCTCGGCGAGCGCTTCGGCGTCACCGTGCACGAGATGCCTGTCGGCTTCAAGTACATCGGCAAATGCATGATGGAGACCAATGCGCTGCTGGGTGGCGAGGAGTCAGGCGGCTTCGCGTTTCGAGGTCACATCCCGGAGCGTGACGGCATCCTTGCCGGGCTGACCATGGCGGAGATGATTCGTGAGTACGGCATGCCGCTGTCTGCGGTGCTGGCGCAT
This sequence comes from Candidatus Dormiibacterota bacterium, assembly GCA_019236085.1. Classification (GTDB taxonomy): domain Bacteria; phylum Chloroflexota; class Dormibacteria; order Aeolococcales; family Aeolococcaceae; genus JAFAJR01. The sequence goes on along the minus strand of JAFAJR010000233.1, from coordinate 5,203 downwards.
CTCGAGGAGCTGGTCGGTCCCCACGCCTACGACAGGCACGACATCAGCTTCCCCCGCGACGGCTACGAGCAACGCAAGGCGGACACCTACCGGCGCATGCAGGAGAACGCACCAAAGGCCGTGGCCGGCTCGCGGGTGCTACGAGTTCGTGACGATGATGGCTTCAAGTTCTATCTCGACGATGGTTCGTGGGTGCTGATGCGGATGAGCGGCACCGAGCCGCTGATGCGTGTGTACGCTGAGGCGCCGAGCATGGAGCGGGTCCAGGAGTTGATCGGCGCGCTGGAGGAGGCCGCCGGCGTGGAACGCCGCGAGGCGGCGGGGGCTGCCTCGTGACCGAGGCCGTCCACACGGACCCGGTGCAGCAGGCGGGAGCCGCCCGGGTGGACAAACCCTGGGGTTTCGAGCTGCGCTGGGCGATAACCGACCGCTACCTGGGCAAGCTCATTCATGTCGGCGCCGGGCATCAGCTGAGCCTGCAGTACCACGTGCAGAAGGACGAATCGATCTTCGTCACCAGCGGGTTGCTCGACCTGGTGCTCGAGGACGACCAGGGTGAGCTGCGCACTCATCGGCTCGAACCCGGGATGAGCGCCAGGGTCCGCGCCGGGCGGCGGCATCGCTTCGTCGCCGTGGAGGACACCGACCTCTTCGAGGTCTCGTCGCCGGAGATCGATGACGTGGTCCGGCTGGAGGACGCTTATGGCCGCGAGGGCACGACAGCTCCCTGAGGAGGGGTTGTCCACGGTTTCCACAGGCCGGCGTGGATAATCGAACAGGTTTTCGCCGCGGACCGGCCTACCTGGCCGAGCAGGCCAGGCAGGCGCTGGGCGTGGTCGCCGAGTCCAGGCCGCTGGCAGAGATCCCGCCGCCTCTGGTGCACACGGCCTTCGGAGCCGCGATCTGCGGCCTGGCCGTGGCGTTGCGCAGCGAGGTGCTGGGGCTGCGAGGAGCCGCCGTCGCCGGAGGTGCGCTGGCAGCGGGCACGGCGCTGGTCCTCGTCGTCTACGACCGCCTTGTCTACTCGCCGGGCCGGCGCCCATCTCCTGACGCCGTTGCTCTGCCGGTGGCCGCGGTGGTGGCCTTCGTCACGGTCCTGGCCGGCGTCTCTCAGCTCGGAGTGCGGCTGGCCGCGGGCATCGTCGCCGCGCTCGTCATCGGCGGGGTGCCACAGGTGCTCTGGCGCCAGGTCACCGGGGGCGGTGCCGCCTATCGGTTCTTCCGCGACATCGCCGGCATCGTGGTGCTCGCCCCGGTGATGGTGGCCGGGGTCTCGACGCTCCTGCCACCCTGGCCACGGGTGGGCCTGGTGGCGCTGGCCGTATTTCTCGTCAGCTATGACGGATTGCGCAACGAGCCGCTCTCCGCCGTTCGGGCTGCGGCAGGCGCGCTGGTCACGGCAGCTGCGACAGCACTTGCCGCACGCCTTGCCGGCGCCTCGGTCCCCAACGCCGGCGAGTGCGCCGCGCTGCTGCTCGTGCTCTGGTACGGACTTCGCGGGGTTTCAGCGGTCCTGGTGTCGGCCGAGATGCGCCGTGGCTACCTGACGCTGGTGGAGTACGCGGCGTTCGTGGGCGTGGCAGCTGGAGCGCTGCGGCTGGTCGTCCTCAACCAGTGAGCGCGACCGGTTTGCGGCGCCCGGCCCGGACCCGGGCCCGCTCCTCGTAGAGGGCGGCGTCCGCTCGGTGCAGCAGCCTGGCGGCGTCCTCGCCCGGACGCCAGGCGGCGAGCCCGGCGCTGACCCTGCCGCCCCGGGTCCTGTCGGCGATGTTCTGCTGGATGTCCGCCAGCGTCCGGTGCGCCTGCTCGAGCGTGACGTCGACGAGGCCGCAGACGAACTCATCCCCGCCGTAGCGGAACACGAGGTCGTAGGCGCGGACCCGCTCCTTGATGGCGGCAACCACCTGACGCAGCAGCTCGTCGCCCGCCGCATGGCCCTTGGTGTCGTTCACCCGCTTCAGGCCGTCGACGTCGATGAAGGCCACCACCACGCCCTTGGAGCCGAGCCGGCGAGCCCTGTCGATCTCCCGCTGCAGGGTGATGATGCCACTGCCCCGGCGCAGCGCCCCGGTGAGGTCGTCGTGTGCCGCGGCCTCCTCGAGGCGCTCGAACTGCTGCACGATGGAGCGCAACCGGGTGAGCGACGTGCGCAGCATCTCCGGGGAGAATCGAGACAGCGCCTCCTCGTCGACCCCGAGGACCACCGCGAGCACCTGGCGGGTGGCTGCCGTGCTGAGCGGCTGCTCCAGCCCGAGCAGGCTCTCCACCGACTGGCCCATTAGCTCGGGGTCTCCGGTGGACTCTGCGCTGGGTGGTGTCTCGGCGCGTTTCTGCATGGGCAAGGGCCCCCTCCCTGGGTGGTCAGACGCCCTCGATGGTGAGGGAAACGCACCAAAAGTTCCCAACCGCGAGAGATTCGTGACAGGCGGTGGACGCCGGGTGGGGCCGGCCTGCCTACATGCCCAGGTAGGCCCGCTGCACCGCAGGAGAGGAGAGCAGCTCCGAGGCCGGGCCCGAAAGAGCCACCGACCCCGTTTCGAGGACGTAGGCGCGCGATGCGGTGTTCAGCGCCAGCAGCGCGTTCTGCTCGATGAGCAGCACCGTGGTGCCTCGCTCGTTGATCTCGCGGATGACCTTGAAGATGGCGTCGACCAGGATGGGCGCCAGGCCGAGGGAGGGCTCGTCGAGCATCAGCACCGACGGCGAGCTCATGAGGGTCCTGCCGATGGCCACCATCTGCTGCTCGCCGCCGGAAAGGCTGCCGGCGAGCTGCGAATCGCGCTCCCTGAGCCGGGGAAAGAGCTCGTAGACCCGGGCGAAATCCTCGCGGATCCCGGCACGGTCCCGCCGGAAGTAGGCGCCCATCTCCAGGTTTTCGCGCACCGTCATGCGCGGAAACAGGCGGCGGCCCTCCGGGGTGTGGCCGATGCCCAGCCTGGCGATCTGCTCGGCCGGCGTCTGATGGATCGGCTCGCCCCGAAAGATGATCGACCCCCGGGCCGGGCGCTGCAGGCCGCTGATCGTGCGAAGCGTCGTCGACTTTCCCGCGCCATTGCTGCCGATCAGCGCGACGATCTCGCCTTCGCCGACAGTCAACGAGATGCCGGCGAGCGCTCGCACCCGCCCGTAGTAGACCTCGAGGTCCACCAACTGCAGCAGCGGCTTCGCAACCGCCGGTGCCATTGCTGTCGCAGCGGACGGCTGCTCCGCCACCTCGCCGCTCATGCCTTCACGGGCTCCTGCTGCGCGGCGCCGCTGCCCAGATACGCCTCGATCACCTTCGGGTTCTCGCGCACGTCCTGCGGCTTGCCTTCTGTGATCTTCTCGCCGTGATCCAGCACCACGATGCGGTCGCTGATCTCCATGACCACGCGCATGTCGTGCTCGATGAGGAAGATCGTCAAACCCTCGGAGCGAAGCTGCGAGATCAGCGCCATGAGCCCATTCTTCTCCTGCGGATTGAGACCGGCGGCCGGCTCGTCCAGCAGCAGCAGCCGCGGACGTGTTGCAAGTGCGCGGGCGATCTCCAGGCGGCGTTGCAACCCGTATGGCAGCTCTCGTGCATAGCTCCCTGCGTAGTTGGCGAGGCCCAACTGGTCCAGCAGGTCGAGCGCCCGGCGCTCCACCGCCTTCTCCTCGTGCCGGGAACGCGGCGTGGTCAGCGCGCCGTCCCAGACGCGCGCCTTCATCCACCAGTGCGCGCCCACCATGACGTTGTCCACGGCTGTCATGTAGGAGAAGAGCCGGATGTTCTGAAACGTGCGGGCGATGCCCAGACGCAGGATGCGGTGCGGCGGCAGCCCCCGCAGGCTGTGGCCGTCGAGCCGGATGTCGCCGCGGGTGAGCGGAAAGAGCCCGGTGACGCAGTTGAAAGCTGTTGTCTTGCCCGCGCCGTTGGGTCCGATCATGGAGATGATCTCGCGCTCGTCGATGCTGAAGCTCACGTTCGACACGGCGAGCAGGCCGCCGAACTGCTTGGTGACCGCTTCAAGCTCGAGCAGCGGCATCAGGCGCGGCCCTGCACTGCGGCGAGTGACTCCGACTCGATGCCCGATTCGAGCTCGACCTTTCGAGCTCGGGACGGAAGTAACCCCGCTGGTCGGAACAGCATCATGAGTATCAGCGCCGCGCCGTAAACGATGAACGTGTAGCGCGTGAAGTCGATGCCGCTGATGGCAGGCAGGTTGAACGTCTGTCCGAAGGTGGTGGACCAGTCGGTGAGGTTGGGCAGCGCCCAGAAGATGACGAAGGTGAGCACGAAGGCGCCGACGATCACGCCGGTGATGTTGCCGATGCCGCCCAGGACGATGATGCTCAGCACAGCGATCGATACGGCAAAGCTGAAGTCGTCGGGCGACACGATGCTGACGATCGAGCCGTAGAAGGCGCCGGCAAGTCCGCTCACCGACGCGCCGATGGCGAAGGCCAGCAGCTTGGTGGACGTGGTGTTGATGCCGGTCGCAGCGGCCGCCACCTCGTCCTCGCGAAGCGCGACCCATGCTCTGCCGATACGTGCCCGGTACATGTTGCGCAGCAGGATCACGACGATGACCGAAACAAGCAGCAGCGCCCAATAGAACCACTGGTAGCTGGTGTTGAACTGGATTGGACCGACGGTGGGCTTGTCGATTCCCGATACACCATTGGCCCCGTTGGTGAGCCCGAAGACGTTGTTGGTGGCGAGGTCGGGGATGATCTCGCCGAACCCGAGGGTGACGATGGCGAGGTAGTCGCCGCGCAACCGGAGAGTCGGGGCGCCGAGGATGGCGCCGAATGTTGCGGCGATGCCGGCGCAGATGAACAGCAGCAGCCAGAGCGAGAGGTGCACGCCGTGCAGCGGTGAGGCCAGTGAGCCCGCCGCGTAACCGCCGATGGCGAAGAAGGCCGCGTAGCCCAGGTCGAGAAGGCCGGCGAAGCCCACGACCACGTTGAGTCCCAAGCCCAGGAGCATGTAGACCGCGAGTGACTGTGTCGCCCAGCCGACGAAGTCCGGCGCCTGGTGGAACATCAACGGCAGGAGGATGCCGAACGGCACCAGTCCCACCACCATCATCAGGTTGGGACGCGCCATCACCAGCGAGCGGAGGCTGAAGGTGATCAAGGCCAGAGCGAATCCGTACATCTCCAGCCAGATCGCTGAATCGCTCACCGGCGACACGCCGATGTTGCCGAAAACGGGCTCGCCACCCCAGCGAGCCAGGAA
>JAFAJR010000227.1 GCA_019236085.1 Candidatus Dormiibacterota bacterium | reverse complement strand
GCGCGGCGCACCTGCCGTTCCTGCGATCCGCTGCCGGCTATGACCAGGGCGCACCTGCTGTTCCACGGCTGTCTGCGAAAGGATTCGACAAGCGCCGTCACGCGCTTCTCGGGATCCAGGCGTCCCGCATACGCAACGACGAAGTCGGCGCCGAGCCGCTCACGCAGCGCTGAGACTCCTGGTGCGAATGCCGCTGTGTCGATGCTGTTGGGCAGCACCATGATGCGCGATGGATCACATCCGACCGAGCGCAGAAGGGAGGACTGCTCCGGCGACAGCGCAATGACCCGGTCCGCGCTGAGCATTGCTGTGGCGTGAAAGCGATACAGCTCTCGCAGCACCCGGCCCCGGGCCGATGACGGTGCAGCGTAGGGCAGGTGCACCGTCACCACGCTGGGCATGCGCCGCCGGCGGCACTCGGCGAGGATCCAGCCGTCGAGCAGCGAGAAGCTGAGTGACAGGTGCACGACGTCGGGATGGAACCGCTCCAGCTCCATCGCCACCCGCGCAGCGGTGCCAGGCAGTGGGATGCGCACCGTCTTGAAACGGCCGGCCCGCAGCATTACGGGATGCGGGACCGGGGTCACAAACCCGTCGTGGGTATGGGCGAAAAACTTGACGGTGATGCCGCGCTCCGTCAGCGCAACCACATGTTCCCGGCTGTACGTCGAGAGCCCGTCAGCCCTGCTGCCCGACGCGTGGCCGAACCACGCGACCCGCCGTGGACGCATTGCGCGTTCATCGTACGGGAGCCGCACCGGCTGCGGCGCACGGACCTAGCGCGACAGGCCGCTGCTGATGTTGCTGAAGACGTTCTGCACCTGGTGTCCGATGATTCCCAGCACGAACACCACGACCACGCCGATGAGCACGATGATGAGCGCGTACTCGGTCATGCCCTGGCCACGCTCGTCCTCTCGCGCCTCATTGACGGCCGGAGCCGTATGCTCCTCCATCTCCATGCGACTGAGTATTCGTCACCATCCCGCCTGTGATGCGGCGAGTCGCGTCGCGCTCTGGTAACGGAGCCTAAGCTGGGCTGCAGCGCCGTTACGGGAGTGCCGTCAGCCTGCGACAGACGCGGCGTGCAGGGCGGCGCCGTATCCGTCGGGAAGCTCGCGCGGCGCCGGAGGCCCGACGTACAGCGCAGACGGCCGGATGAGCCTGTTGTTTGCAGCCTGCTCGGCGATGGCAGCCGTCCAGCCCACGGTGCGGCTGCAGGCAAACGTGGGGGTGAACATGTCGCGCGGCACGCCCACGCTGTTCATGACAACTCCGGCATAAAACTCGACGTTGGTGTAGAGGCGGCGGCCTGGCTTCAATTCCTCGAGCACCTTGAGCGCTGTGCGTTCGACGTGGCTGGCGAAGTCCACCTGGTCGCCGCCCAGCTCGGTCGCCACCTGGCGCAGCAGCGTGGAGCGTGGATCGTCTGTCTTGTACACGCGGTGGCCGAACCCCATCAGCCGCTGCCCCGCGCCGATCTCGGCACGCAGATATTCCTCGGCGCGGTCCGGTGAGCCGATGGCGTCCAGCATCGCCAGGGCGCGAGACGGCGCGCCTCCGTGCAACGGGCCGGCCAGCGCGCCGATGGCTCCCGTCAGCGCGGAGCCGATGTCGGACCCCGTCGAGGTGATGACGCGGGACGTGAATGTCGATGAGTTGAAGCCGTGGTCCATGGTGAGGATCAGGTACTGCTCGAGAGCGCGCGCCTGGGCCTCGGTTGGCCGCTCGCCGTTGAGCATCTGCAGGTACGCGGCGGCATAGCCCAGGTCGGGGTCCGGGTCGACAGGCTGCAGGCCTTGCGCGTGACGGTGCAGCCGCATCAGCAACACCGGTACCAGCGCCGCCATGCGCAGGCAGTCGATGCGTACCTGGCTCGGCGACAGGTCGAGAGTCGGCTGCGAACCCAGCGCAGCGGAGGTGATCGACACAGCGGACCGCAGCGCCGCCAATGGCGCGTAGTTGGGCAGGGCTGCAATGCCGCGCAGCAGGTCGGCGATGCCCTCCGGCAGCTTGCGCGCGCCGACGGTGAGCCTGGTGAAGGCTGCGAGCTGGTCGTCATCCGGCAGGTCGCCCTCGACGAGCAGATGCCACACCTGTTCGAAGGAACAGCGCCGCGCCAGCTCCACGGCGTTGTAGCCGCGGTAGTGGAAGAAGCCTTCCTCGCCGCGCACGTCACCGACCGCAGTCTCGGCGACGGCCACGCCCTCCAGGCCGCGCGGGGCGAGACCCGGCGCGGAGCCCGCGGGCTTGACCTCCTCGATCTGCGCGACGCGCACCACATGGCGTATCGAGAGGATGCCGGCGACGTGGTCACCATCCATCACCGGCAGATGCCGGAACCGCCGCTCGCGAAATATCTCCAGCGCCTTCTGCACACTGTCAGATGCGGTGAGGCGCACCGGGTTGCGCGTCATCACCTCAGCGACGCTGGTTGCATGCGGATCGTGTCCGTGACCGACTGAGTGCAACAGGTCGCGCTCGCTGACCATGCCCACCAGGCTGCCGTCGCCGTCGAGCACCGCAGCGGCCCCGACATTGGCCTCGTCCAGGGTCTGGCTCGCCTGGGACAGCGTGATGGAGTCGCGCACCACCACGGCCGGCCGGTGCATGAGCGCGGCGACAGTCATGGCGTCCGACATCACACCGAGTGTACCGGCTGCCGCAGCGCATTCGGTTTCGGGACGCAGCGCCGCCGCCACACGAGCGGCGGCGCCGGACCCCGGAATTGCCCTCCCGATCAGCCCGCCTGGGGCTCGCCCGTTGTCGGGCTCAGCAGCAGCTGGACGTGCCGCGGCCCGTCATCGAAGTCGAACATGTGGTTCAGCGTGCCGGCGTATGCGTCGAAGGAGCCGCCGCCGATCTCACCCAGCTTCCAGTTGTCCTCGATGAATCGGAGGATCGAGGTCTGGTCGGTGATCGAATGATCGACGAAGTTCTCACGAGACCAGGGCGAGATCACCAGCAGCGGCAGGCGGATCCCGTAGCCGCAGCGATCCTCGTATCCGCTGATGGGCGTGCCATTGCCGCACGCGCCCGTTGCCTGCAGCGCGTCCTCG
>JAFAJR010000192.1 GCA_019236085.1 Candidatus Dormiibacterota bacterium | reverse complement strand
TCGGCGATGGTGGTCTTGCCGTTGCCCGGCGGACCGTAGAGGAACACCGCCTGGCGGGCCGATAGAGCCGGCCCCAGGTGGTCGAGCACCGTCTCGGAGAGCACCAGGTGGCTGAACGTGTCGTGCAGCCGGGCACGGTTCACCTGGGAGTCGACCCGCGACTGCCTCTCGGCGAGCGCGCTGTAGTCCTTGATCGGCACCGGCGCCGGGCCGGCGTACTGGTTGATCTCGAGCAGTTCCCGGGCTCGCTGGCGACCGGTCGTGGAGATCGAGTGCTGCATGCCTGCGTTGATCGGCTCACCGGGGTCGAGCAGCGAGGTCCGCACCCCCGACGACGAGGAGTAGCCCTCATCGGCCAGGAAGCGAAGCGTCGCCTCGACGTGCTCGAACGGGAGGCACACGTGCCGGGCGATGTCGCGGCCCAGCATGCTGCCGTTGAAGTAGAGGACCTTGAGCACCAGGTCACAGACGAAGCTGAACGGGAGCCCGCTGTCCTCCGGCGCCCGCGGCAGCGGTGGCAGGGCGATCGGCGCAGCGACGGGCGTGGGGGGAGCGCTCACTGCCATCGGCAAGCGATTGTCACCCCACGTATGCGCCCGCCATGGTGCGGTGTCCGCTTTGTCATCGTCCCGTTCACAGGCGAAGGGGCCATGGGAAGGTTCGTAGTACCGTGTCGGCGATGACAGTGCCGCTGGACGAAGGCGAGGCGCGGCGGCGGCGGGTCGGACCCTTCTGGATCGAGGAAGGTCTGGGCCTGGTCGCGGTCGGTGCGGCGGTGGTCGCCGTCTTCGCTGTCCTCTTCGCCCTCGCGGTGATCTTCCGGCCCGCGTAACCGGCCGACAATGCGGACGTTGCACATCCGACGAGGCCGGGAGCAGGCACGCCCAATGGAGCACGAGCACCCCAGTTGAGAGCCGATCCCCCCAGCCGCAGGACGCGAAGCCGGACCAGGCGCCGCGCGTCGGCATCCAGCGGCCTATTCACCCCGCTGCTCCCCAAGCAGGGCAACGGGCACGCCGCTACCAACAGCAACGGGAAAGCGCCTAGCGGCAAGCTCGGGGCCAAGGCTGCCACGGCAGATCCGCTGCAGCGGCGCCGGCGCGCCAGCCTTTATCGCCCGCGCCACCGCCACCGCAGGGCGGTCCGGGTGACCCTGATGGCGATGCTTGCCATCGCCATCCTCGGCGTGGCCGGCGCGGCGGTGGTGTTCGCCGGCTACAACATCTACAAGGCGCAGCTTCCCGACGCAGCCGCCGTGGCGGCGCTGGAGCCGCCCCAGGACTCATACGTCTACGACGGGGGAGGCACGATCATCAAGGTTTATCACCAAGACGCCAACGGCGACCTCGTCGCCCGCCACACCCATGTGGCCCTGGCCGACATCTCCCGCTGGGCACGTCTGGCCACCATCGACATCGAGGACCGCCACTTCTACAGCGAGGGCTCGTGGGACCTGCCGCGCCTTGTCGAGGCTGGGCTGAACGACATCACGCACAGCGGCTCGATCCAGGGAGCTTCGACCATCACCGAGCAGCTCGCCAAGCTGAGCTTCGCCGGCGAGGCAACCCCGCGCAGTCTCGACTACAAGATCAAGGAGATCGTGCTGGGCAACGAGATCGCGTCCGAGTTCACCAAGGACCAGATCCTCGAGATGTACATGAACCGGATCTACTACGGGAACTTCGCCACGGGCATCCAGACCGCGGCGCAGCTCTACTTCATGACCGACGCGAGCAAGCTCGACCTGGCGCAGTCCGCGATGCTCGCGGGCCTGCCGCAGTCACCCTCGTATTACGACCCGCTGGCCAACCCCGACCAGACCGGGGTCAACCCGCTGGCCAAGCAGCGTCAGAGCGCCGTGCTGCAGGCCATGGTTACCAACGGCGACATCACGCAGAAGCAGGCGAATGCTGCGTATGCAGAGAAGCTGACGTTCCACTCGTGGCAGGAGTCCGAGCCGGACAGTGACGGCAGCTTCGTGCAGTACCTCACCTCGTACCTCCAATTCCACTTCGGTGATTCGTTCATCGATCCCGGTGGCTGGAGGATCTACACCACCCTCTATCCGCCGGCGCAGAGCGAGGCGCAGGCGATCGTGCACCAGCAGGTGCTGGAGAACGCCGCCGAGTACAACATGCACGACGCATCACTGGTGTCGCTCGATCCACGCAACGGCTACGTGCTGGCGATGGTGGGCGGGGACAACAGTAACCAGTTCTTCGGACAGGACAACCTGGCGACCACGCGTCTGAACCCCGGCTCGTCGATCAAGCTGTTCACCTACACCGCGGCCATCGCTTCGGGCAAGTACACGATGACAACTCCCATCCTCGACGCGCCCACAAGCTTTCCCATCCCCGGCCAGGCCGCGTACAAGCCGCTCAACTACGACAGGAAGTGGCACGGGACCTGCGAGCTGAAAGAGTGTCTGGGCAACTCCTTCAACGTCCCCGCAGTCAAGGTCGAGGCGGGCACCGGCATTCCCTACATCGACAGCCTGGAGTACGCAGCGGGCGTGCACTCGATCAGCCCCAACACCACTTGCACCGACAGCGCCACCGGCCAGACCGTCAACAACGTGCCGGGGCCGTACGACTACGCGGCCACGCTCGGCTTTCTCAACTGCGGCATCTCGCTGCTCGACCTGGCGAACGGCGCCGCCACCATCGCCAACCTCGGTGTGGAGCACGACGCCACCCCCATCGTGAAGATCTACAACGCGTCAGGCGCGATGGTGTACTCGGACAACCCCGACGCCACGGCGCACCAGGTGGTCCCGGCGAATGTCGCGTTCATCATGAACGAGATCACCAGCAACAACAACAACCGCATCCAGGAGTTCGGCACGCACAGCGGGCTGGTGATTCCCGGCCGCAGGGTCAGCGCCAAGACAGGTACAGGTGAAGGCGGCACCGGAAACGGTTTCATGGACAACCTCACAGTGGGTTGGACCCCTGACTTTCTCACCGCGGTATGGGTCGGCAATCCCGACCCGTGGTGCAGCGCGCATGACCTGGCAGTCGGCGAACCGTGCGGGACGCTGACAAATGTCGCGTCGGGCATCACCGGCGCTGCGCCCATCTGGAACCAGTACATGTCGACGATGCTGCCGATCACGCCCGACGTCTGGTACACGATCCCCAAGGACGTGATCCAGGACGGCTCGGGCGACGACGCCAACTTCTTCCTGCCGGGCACCAAGTCACAGACGACCCCGGGCGGCGGCTGCTACTACTGGGGTCCCGCGCCCGACCCCACCAACCCCTGCACCTACACCGGTCTCGAACCCCCGCCGTGGTACATCGGTGGTGGGGGCAACACCAACCCGACCCCCGGCCCGCTGCCCACAGGGGTGCCCGTCCCGGGTGGGCACCGACGGCATCACTGATCGCCTCACGTCGTTGACCGACACCCCGGCCGTGGGCGGCCCGGCCCAAGAACCAGTCGTCCTGGCCATCGCGCAGGACCTCGTCACCCGGTACCGGCTGCGTCTCGCCGACAACCGTGACAGCCGCCTCGCCGGTCTCGACGCGACGTACGACCTGGCCGCCGCTTCGTGGACCGGGCAGCGCGCCGCGTTGGTGGCCTTCTACACGCCCCAGGACACAGACGGCGCCGGCCATGATCTGGCGCGGCGCTGCGAGGCGGCGCGGCGTTGGGGACAGGAACGGCTGCAACTGCAAGGTGCGCAGGTGTGCGACATATTGCTGGTGGCGCTGCGCCCCGTGACGGGCGCCATCTCGACAACGGTGGACCCGGCGGAGCGGGTACGGATCGGCGCCGCCTGGGTCGACGCGGAGCACGGCACAGCCGAGCAGCTGCTGCCGATCCCGCCGAACCTGCCTTCAGTGTCCGACCTGCGCCGCCACGCCAGGGCGATCCAGGGCGGTGCTGTGGCGCCGACGCTGGCAGCGGTCGACCTGGCGGAGCGGCAGACCGTCGCCGGCGGCTACGTCGCACCGGTGCGCCGCGCCATGGTCACGCAGCCCTACCTCACGTACGCCTTCATCGCCGCCTTCGTCGCCGTGTACCTGGTGGAGAAAACGCGGATCTCGTCGTTCGACCCGACATGCGGCCTGCTCTCGCTGGGAGCACTGCCCAACAGCGCTGACATCGCGCTGGGCAACTGCGCAGCGGCCGCCGCTCCGACTGATTGGTGGCGCTACATCAGCAGCGCCTTCATCCATGACCCCACCGACTATCTCCACATCATCTTCAACGGCCTGGCCATGCTGTGGATCGGACGCATCGTGGAGCAGCTGTACGGCAGGCTGGTCCTCGCCGGCACCTTCCTTGTCACCGCTGCGGCGGGCAACCTGGTGTGGATAGCCGCAACCGCCATGGGCTTCGCGCCGGTGACCATCTCGTTCGGCGCCTCGGGTGGCATCTCCGGCCTGGTGGGGTTGCTCCTGGTCCTCGGCCGGGTGCAGGGACGCAACGTCCCACCGGGGCTGGCGTCCGGCGTCCGGCAGTACGCGGTGCTTGTGATCGTGATCAACGTCGTCTTCGGCTTCGTGAACTCGGGCGTGAACAACTTCGCCCACCTCGGCGGGCTCGTGGCCGGTGCGCTGCTGGGGCTGGCGCTGCCGCCGCTGGCACATGTGGGCGGCCGCGACCTGCGCCCCGCGGAGCAGATTGCCCTCGGCGCCGTGATCGCGGTGAGCGCCATCGCGCTGGTCATCGCCGGGGTGACATTCGTGCAGGCAGGACCGGCCGGCCTGAGCCTTCCGGCCTCATAGAACCGAGCCGCCGCTGCGGCTATTCCATCAGCGCCAGCAGCTTCGCCAGGGTGCGCCAGTTGCGCTGCGTGGTTGCGTCCTTGAACCCGCGCCAGTACTCCGCGGGGATGCGTGAATGCATCAGCCCGTCCGGGAGCCAGGTGTACACGGCGCGCTGCGTGGCGTGCAGCCGGTCAGGAGCGATGCTCTCCGCCGCCGGCGGTGCAACGCTGCGTGCGTTCACGCCGGGGAACATGAGCGTCACCATCATCCGGGCCTCGTCGGTCATGTGCCGCAGCAGCGTGTTGCCCTTGACAACAGCACGAAGCTCGTCGCGATCCAGCACCAGGATGCGCGAGCTGATGCCGGTCTGCTTCTGCAGCGCATCCTCGATGGCTTTCACCGACCGCGCGGTCAGCCGCGAGGAGGCCGAGAAGATCACATTTCCGCTGTTGATCACCGTGCGCACATCCGCATAGCCGCAGGAACTGAAGACGTGACGCACATCGCTCATGCCGCTCCGCTTGGCGCGACCGACGTTGATGCCGCGCAGGAACGCCACGTGCGGAATCAGGTCAGACCGTCGCCCGCTCGCTGTCCGGCGCTCCCCACAGGCCCTCGAGGTCGTAGAACGTGCGCTCGCCGGGCAGGAAGATGTGCGCGATGACGGCGTCGTAGTCCATGCACGCCCACGATGCGTCGTCGGTGCCCGCGACACTCAGCGGTCGCACGCCGGCGTCACGGCAGGCTTCTTCGATGCTGTCAACAATGGCACGAACCTGGCGGTCGGTGTCGCCCTCGCAGATCACGAAGAAGTCGGCGATGGTGGTCTTGCCGCGGATGTCGAGGATGACGGTGTCGCGCGCCTTCTTGTCGGCGGCTGCGGCGGCGATCCGTTTCGCCAGCTGACGGGACGTCATCCGCCCTGCATTATGCACGGGGCGCCGGTTTGCGATAGAGACCGTCGCGTTCGATGATGCGGCGCACCGCCTCCGGCACCAGCTGGTCGATACGCTCCCCGGCGCTCACCCGGCGCCGCACCTCGCGTGCGCTCACCGGCGGCGAAGAGACCGCCAGCACGGTGGTGCGCTCAGCCGGGAAGCCGAGGGCGAGCAGCTCGCCCAGCGACACGCCGGGGCAGCCCGAGCGATTGATGACGATGAAGTCAGCGCGGCGCAGCAGCTCCGCCGCGCGGTCCCAGCGCGGGATGCTCCTGGCTGCGTCGGCGCCGAGCAGGATCGCCCGGTCGGGCCCGGGGTCGAGCTCCTCCAGCGCGCCAAGGGTGTCGATGGTGTAGGAGACGCCCGGACGGCGCAGCTCGAGATCGCTCACCGCCAGCCGCGGGTCACCGGCGACGGCGGTTTCCAGCATCTCAAGGCGCGCCGCCGGCGGCGCCACGGGAGCGGGGCGCAGGTTGGGCGCGGCGGCCGGCACCAGCAGCGCGTGGCCGGCGCCGGTCTGGTCCAGCACCTGCTCCAGCACCCGTAAGTGGCCGTTGTGCACCGGGTCGAAGGTGCCGCCGAACACGACCTGCACCGGTATCAGTCACGCTGTCCGTCGGAGCGGTACTCGAACTCGGCCTCGCCGATGCGCACGGTGTCGCCGTCGCGACAGCCTGCCCTGGCCAGCGCCTGGTCCACGCCGCTGCGGCGCAGATGACGCTGAAGCCGGGCCACCGCCTCGTCGTTGTCGAGGTCGGTGATGGCGACAAGCCGCTCGACGGAGGCGCCGCGGACCCGGTAGGCCTCGCCCTCGCGGCTCACCGCAGCCTCGGTGCGCTCCGGCTGATGCCGGTAGATGCGATGCTCCGCCGGCGGGACTTCGGCGGGCACCTGAGCGCGCTCGGCGTCGACCAAGGCCACAGCGGTCTCGAGCAGCGCGGCGCACCCAGCGCCGGTGGCGGCAGCGATCGGAATCGCCTGTGGCAGCAGCACCTCGAGCTCCGCGGCCGTCTCGGCAGCGCCGGGAAGGTCGGTCTTGTTCAATGCCACGATGCGGGGCCACTGCGCCAGCTCGTCGCTGAAGGCGGCAAGCTCCCCGTCGACCACGGCCAGCGCGGCCTGCGCCTCGGCGGCTCCCGCGCTGACGTCCACCACCTGGATCAGCACCCGGGTCCGCTCGACATGGCGAAGGAACTCCAGCCCCAGCCCGGCTCCCAGGTGCGCGCCTTCGATGAGCCCCGGCACATCGGCCAGGATGTACGGCCGCGACGCCACCTCGGCGACGCCCAGGTTGGGGTGCAGTGTGGTGAAGGGATAGTCGGCGATCTTGGGGTGGGCCCCCGTCAGGGCTGCGAGCAGCGTTGACTTGCCGGCGTTCGGCAGGCCGACCAGTCCGATGTCCGCGATGAGCTTGAGCTCCAGGTGCAGGCGGCGGCGCGACCCCGGCTCGCCCAGCTCGCCGAGCCGCGGCGCCTGGCGGGTGGACGTGGCGAAGCGGGCGTTGCCCCGGCCGCCGCGGCCGCCCTCGGCCAGCACTGCGCCGGCACCGGGCCGGTCGAGGTCGGCGACCACCTCGCCGCCGTCGCGCACCACGGTGCCCGCCGGTACGTGCACCACCAAGGTCTCGCCGTCCCTGCCGCTGC
>JAFAJR010000136.1 GCA_019236085.1 Candidatus Dormiibacterota bacterium | reverse complement strand
GCATGGGCGATACCCCCGCCTCTCTCGTCCTCTTCGGACTTGCCGTGGGCGCGTACTGTCTGGCGCTCGTCGCCTTCGTGCTCCACCTGGCATTGCGCCGCCGACTCCTGGGTGACATCGGCCTGGCATTCGTCCTGGTCGGCTGGCCGCTGCACGCAGCCTCGATCTTCACCCGCGCCCTGGAGGCCGGTCACTGGCCGCTCGGCAACATGTACGAGTACTCCACCGGTATCTCGTTCATCGTCGTCACCGTGTGCCTGGTCCTGATGGTGCGCGCGAAGATGCGGCTGATCGGCCTGCCGGCCATGATCGTGGCGATCGCGCTCATGGGCGTCGCCTACATGCTGTATGTGCCGCCGGGCGATCTGGTGCCGGCGCTGCACAGCTACTGGCTCACCATCCACGTCACGGCGATGGCGACATCGTCCGGCGTGCTCAGCTTCTCCTTCTTCTTCGGCATGGCGTACCTGGCCCGGCGCTGGGCGGACAACCGCGTGCTCGCCAGGGCGACCGCGGTCTCACCTGCCGGGATCGATGCGAGCGGCGCCGCCACTCTCGTCATGGGGGGCGGGGGTGGCGGAGTCGGGCTCGGTGCGAGTTCGAGCCGCTTCGCAGAGGGGCTGCGCCGGGTACTGCCCAGCGCCAAGTCACTCGACGGCTGGAGCTACCGCTTCGTGATGATCGGCTTCCCCATCTGGTCGTTCGGCGTCATCTGCGGCGCCATCTGGGGCGAGCATGCGTGGGGCCGCTACTGGGGCTGGGACCCCAAGGAGACCTTCGCCTTCATCACCTGGGTGATCTTCGCCATCTACCTGCACGCTCGGGTGACGTACGGCTGGAAGGAGAAGCGGGCCGCGATCATCACTGCCTTCGGCTTCGCGGCGATCCTGTTCACGCTCTACGCGGTGAACCTCTGGATCGCGGGCCTGCACAGCTACGCCAGGGCCTGACCGCTACGCCCCATTTGTCGTACCCGCGCCACTAATCTTTCGTCATGAGGTGCGCCAGATGCGGCACCGAGAACCGGACGGGAAGGCGCTTTTGCACGCAGTGCGGCAGCGCGCTCACGCTGGCCTGCCCGGTCTGCGGCGCTCCAGCGGATGAGGGCGACCACTTCTGCGGAGAGTGCGGCGCGACGTTCACGACATCCCCGGCGACAACCGCCGGCCAGGGTGAATCGGCAGCTGCGCGGACCTCGCAGCGTACGGTCGAGCGGCGTCATGTCTCGGTCCTGTTCGCCGACCTCGTCGGGTTCACATCGCTGTCCGCGAGCCGTGATTCGGAGGACGTTCGCGACCTGCTGAGCCGCTACTTCAGCGGAGCCCGTTCGATCATCGAGCGGTATGGCGGAACGGTCGAGAAGTTCATCGGTGATGCCGTGATGGCCGTGTGGGGCGTGCCGGCGGCGCAGGAGGACGACGCCGAGCGGGCTGTGCGGGCCGCCTTGGAGTTGGTCGATGCCGTTCGCGCCTTCGGCGACGAAGCCGGTGCTCCGGATCTCCAAGCCCGAGCCGGTGTTCTCACCGGTGAGGCCGCGGTCAACCTCGGCGTCGTGGGCGAGGGCATGGTGGCGGGCGACCTCGTCAACACGGCCAGCCGGATCCAGGCGGCTGCCGACCCCGGAACCGTGTACGTCGGCGATGCGACTCGTCGTGCCACCGAGGCGGCCATCGAATACGCCGATGCCGGCGAGCACCAGTTGAAGGGCAAGCCGGATCCGGAGCGGCTGTGGCAGGCGCGTCGAGTCGTCGCAGGCAGGCGTGGCTCCATGCGGCCCACCGTCCTGGAGCCGCCCTTCAGCGGGCGTGACCGGGAGCTCCGACTCCTCAAGGAGTATCTCCACGCCACGTCCGAGGAGCGCCGCGCGCGCCTGCTGTCGATCGTCGGCGTGGCCGGGGTGGGCAAGTCGCGCATCGCCTGGGAGTTCGAGAAGTACGTCGATGGCCTCACCGAGGCGGTGCTCTGGCATCGCGGCCGCTGCCTCTCCTATGGCGAGGGCGTCACCTACTGGGCGCTGGCCGAGATGGTGCGGATGCGCGCCGGCATCGTGGAGAACCAACGACCGGACGAGGCGCGGCAGAAGCTGCGCGCGACCGTCGATGAGTATCTGAAGGAAGAAGAGGAACGCCGCTGGGTCGAGCCACGGCTTGCGCAGCTGCTCGGACTCGAAGACCGCAGCACCAGTGATCCGCGCGATCTCTTCGCGGCATGGCGTTTCTTCTTCGAGCGGCTCGCGACACGGAACCTCACCGTGCTGGTGTTCGAGGACATGCAGTGGGCCGACGCGGGATTGTTCGACTTCATCGAGTACCTGCTGGAGTGGTCGCGAACGTCGGCGATACTCGTGATCACCCTGGCGCGCCCCGACGTTGCGGAGCGACGGCCTGGTTGGGGCATCGGCAAGCGCGGGCTCACGTCGCTGTATCTCGAGCCGCTCTCGCCGGACGCGATGGCCTCGCTGTTGACCGGCATGGTGCCCGGCCTGCCAGCCGAATTGCGGGAGCGGATCCTCGACCGCGCGGCCGGCATTCCGCTGTACGCGGTGGAAACGGTGCGGATGCTGCTCGATCGCGGACTCATCGCCGACCAGGACGGCACCTTCGTGGTGCGCGGCTCGCTGGAGTCGTTGGAGGTGCCGGAGAGCCTGCACGCGATGATCGCCGCGCGCCTGGACAGCCTGCCGGCAGAGGAACGCAGGCTGGTGCAGGACGCGGCTGTGCTCGGCAAGGCGTTCACACCGACCGCGCTCGCCGCGGTGTCGGCTGAGCCGCAAGCTGACGTCGAACGGTTGCTCGAGCGGCTCGTCGCCAAGGACCTGTTCGCCATCGAGTCGGATCCACGTTCGCCGGAGCGAGGTCAATACGCGTTCGTCCAGGACCTGGTGCGCAATGTCGCGGAGGGGATGCTGTCGAGGCGCGAGCGCAAGCAGCGGCATCTTGCTGCGGCCGAGTATCTAACGAGCTCGTGGTCGGAAGAGGAGGAGATCGCCGAGGTCGTCGCCACGCACCTCGTCGAAGCCTTTGAGGCTGATCCAGGCGCAGCAGACGCCGCCGAGATTCGGACGCGAGCTCGCGATGCGTTGGTGAGGGCCGGCGAGCACGCTGCGGCACTGGGATCCGGAGCCCAGGCACTGCGCTACTTCGAACGGGCGATTGAGTTTGGCGGTGACGACGAGTCGATCGCGGTGCTGCACGAGCGAGCCGGTGACGTGGCCAGCACCGTCGCGCTCATCGACGCCACCCGAGAACATTTCGAAACAGCGCTGGCGACGCATCGCACGCGTGGTGATGTGCTGGCCGAGGCGCGC
>JAFAJR010000090.1 GCA_019236085.1 Candidatus Dormiibacterota bacterium | reverse complement strand
ACAGTGATCTCCTTGGCGCCCACCTTGACCTTGCCCGCGTACTTGGCCCGCACCACGACGTCGTTGCCGTGCTCATCAACCCCGCGCAGCAGCTCGCCGCCTTCGTTCACATCCTGGTTGTCCTGCACCAGGGCTGCGAACTTCGAGGGAATCGCGTAGGTGGTGTCGAAGACGTCGCGCGAGGTGACCTTGATCTTGAGCGTGCGGTTCTCGCCGCGAATGACCTCAACTGAGCCGTCGATCTCGCTGATCAGCGCCTTGCCCTTCGGCACCCGGGCTTCGAACAGCTCCTCGACACGCGGCAGGCCCTGGGTGATGTCCGAGCCGCCGGTGGCGACACCGCCGGTGTGGAACGTGCGCATGGTGAGCTGCGTGCCCGGTTCACCGATGGACTGGGCGGCGATGACGCCCACCGCCTCGCCGATCTCCACCAAGCGGCCGGTGGCCAGGTTGCGGCCATAGCACATGCGACACACACCCTCACGCGCCTTGCAGGTCATGATGCTGCGCACCTTGACCCGGCCGATCGCCTCGCGTTCGCGGTAGATGCGGCGCGCAGCCTCGTCGTCGATCTCGCCGCCGGTAGGCACCAGCAGCTCGTCGCCGATTGTGATGTCCTGCGCGGCGATGCGTCCCTGGTAGCGGTCGAGTACGCGCTCGACCAGCTCAGAGTCCTCCAGCTCGACCCAGATGCCGGCGGTCGTCTCGCAGTCCTCGATACGCACGATGACGTCCTGAGCCACGTCGACCAGCCGTCGCGTGAGGTAACCGGAGTCAGCGGTGCGCAGCGCGGTGTCGGCAAGGCCCTTGCGGGCGCCGTGCGTCGAGATGAAGTACTCGAGCACGGTGAGGCCCTCGGAGAAGTTGGCCTTGATGGGAAGGTCGATGATTCGGCCCGTGGGGTCCGCCATGAGGCCGCGCATGCCCGCCAGCTGGCGGATCTGCTGCGTGGAACCACGAGCACCGGACTGCGACATCATCAGGATGCTGTGGAAGCGGTCGAACGAGTCCATGGTCACGCGCGTCACGTCGTCGGTTGCGCGGGTCCAGATCTCGACGGTTTTGAGATAGCGCTCGTCGTCGGTGATCAGCCCGCGGCGGAACTGCAGGTCAACCTCCTCGACGTCGCGCTCGGCCTGCTCGATGATCTCCTGCTTGCGATGCGGTGTCTTGATGTCCATTGCGGACACCGTGACGCCGGCGCGGGTGGCGTAATGGAAGCCGAGGCGCTTGATGTTGTTGACGATCTGGGCCGTGGGCTCAGCGCCGTGCAGGTCGTAGCACTCCTTCACCAGCTGCCCGAGCTTGCGCAGGTCCATGACCTCGTTGCGATAGGTCAGTGCCGGAAGGTCGTTGTCGGCGCCGATCTCACCCAGCGGCAGGACGTCGTTGAAGATGACGCGGCCCACTGTGGTGACCACCAGCTCGGTGCCCTCAGCGCCGGGCTCCGAGGCGCGGTGCGGATGCAGGTGCACGGCCTCCATGCGGACCCGCACCTTCTCGTGCAGGTCCACCGTGCCGTGCTCGAAGGCCAGCATCGCCTCTTCGGTTGAGGCGAACGCCCGCAGCGACGCGGGATCCGGCTGGGTCTCAGAACGGTCTTCCTGCGTCAGGTAGTAGGAGCCGAGCACGATGTCCTGCGTCGGCGCCACCACCGGCGAGCCGTTGCTCGCGTTCAGGATGTTGTTCGACGACATCATGAGGTTCTTGGCCTCTGCCACAGCACCGCTGAACAGCGGCACGTGCACTGCCATCTGGTCGCCGTCGAAGTCAGCGTTGAATGCCTTGCACACCAGCGGGTGGATCTGGATCGCCTGGCCCTCGACCAGCACCGGCATGAATGCCTGGATGCCGAGCCTGTGCAGCGTGGGAGCGCGGTTGAGGAGCACCGGGTGCTCCTTGATGACCTGGTCGAGGATGTCCCACACCTCGGGGCGCACGCGCTCCACCATGCGCTTCGCGGACTTGATGTTCTGCGTGGTGCCCTGCGACACCAGCTCACGCATGACGAAGGGCTTGAACAGCTCCAGCGCCATCTTCTTGGGCAGGCCGCACTCGTGCACCCGCAGCTCCGGGCCGACGACGATCACCGAGCGACCGCTGTAGTCCACGCGCTTGCCGAGCAGGTTCTGGCGGAAGCGGCCCTGCTTGCCCTTGAGCATGTCGGACAGCGACTTCAGCTTGCGGTTGCCCGTGCCGGTGATGGCGCGGCCACGGCGGCCGTTGTCGACGAGCGCGTCGACAGCCTCCTGCAGCATCCGCTTCTCGTTGCGCACGATGATCTCGGGCGCGCCGAGCTCGAGGAGCCGCTTCAGCCGGTTGTTGCGGTTGATGACGCGGCGGTACAGGTCGTTGAGGTCGCTGGTGGCGAAACGTCCGCCGTCGAGCTGCACCATCGGACGGAGCTCCGGCGGGATCACCGGCAGCACGTCGAGGATCATCCACGCCGGCGAGGTGGCGGACTTGCGGAACGCCTCGACGACGCGGAGCCGCTTGATCGCCTTCTGCCGGCGCTGGCCGCTGGTCGAGCGTGACTCCTCGCGCAGGCGGATCGCCTCCTCGTCGAGGTTGATCTGCTGCAACAGCTCGCGCACCGCGGTTGCGCCGATGCCGGCCTTGAACACCTTGCCGAAGTTCTCGACGAAGCGCCGGTAGTCGGAGTCGGTC
>JAFAJR010000071.1 GCA_019236085.1 Candidatus Dormiibacterota bacterium | reverse complement strand
CTCGGACTCCTCGATCGCCGCACCTGCCTCGTCGAGCATCCCCTGCGTCACCTCGGACCAGATGAGCTTTCCGTCGAGCTCACTGCGCATCGCGGCGGTCGCAAGACTCTCCAGGCGCACGCGGGGAACGGAGCGCGACTTGTAGCTCTTCAGCGCCACCCAGCCGGGATCGGCGCCCAGCGCCACCAAATCGGCGCCGAGACGCAGCGCTGCCTCGGTCGTGTTCTCGTGGCGGAAGCCACCCGTGTCGGTGAACAGCGCTGCATAGAGGTTGGTGGCGACCTCCGGCGTGATCGGAGCCCCCAGCGAGCGCAGCAGCGCGTAGACCACCTGGCCGGTCGCGCTCGCCGCCGGGTCGACAAGGTTGACCGAGCCGAACCCCTCGCTGCTCACGTGGTGGTCGATGTTGACCACGGGATTTGAGCTCTCCACCAGCGCTCGCTTGTCGCCGAACCGCCCCAGGGTTGCGCAGTCGAACGTGAACAGCGCGTCGAGCTGCGGCGCCTCCTCCTCGATGCTGTCGTACCCCGGGAGATACGTGAGCAGCGACGGACGCGGTGAGGGAACGATGGGGTGAGTTGCCTTGCCCATGGCCCGCAGCGAGAGCGCGAAACCCAGCGCGGAGCCCAGGCTGTCGGCGTCCGCGTCCTTGTGTGCCAGGCAGCCGATATGCTCGCTACGCTCGATGATCTGGCCAATGCTGTCTGCAACATCGCCCAGCAGTGGCCACGCGGTGGCGGTGCTCATCGCGACTCCTCCTGCTCGATCTCGCGCAGAACTGTGCTGATGTGCACGCTGTAGGCGATCGATTCGTCAAGCTCGAAATGCAGATGCGGAATGCTTCGCAGGCTCTCCAGGGTGTTGCCCAGCTGGGCGCGGAGGAATCCCTCCGCGTGACGCATCGCCGACACGACACGGTGCCGCTCGGCGTCGTCGCCGACGGCGCTGATCATGACCCGTGCTTCGCGCAGGTCGGACGAGACCTCCACCCGGCTGACCGACGCCAGCCGCACCCTCGGATCCTTCATCTCGCGCAGCATCAGCGTGGCCAGCTCCTCGCGCAGCAGCTCTGCGACGCGCTCCCTGCGGGGTGTGCGGGCCGGCCGGCGCAGGCTCTCGGGCAGGAAGGACAGCTTGGAACGTTGGGTCATCACAGTTGCTGGTGTGTGGCCTCAGGCGTTCTGCTGCTCGATGGCGTAGGCCTCGAGGAGGTCGCCCTCGGCGAAGTCGGCGAAGTCGGCGAGCGTGATGCCGCAGTCATAGCCACGCGCCACCTCGCGCACGTCGTCCTTGAATCGCTTGAGAGCGTCGATGCGGCTCTTGGCGATCTCCTTGCCGTCGCGCAGCACCTTGCAGATGTTGTTGCGCACCACGCGGCCGTCGATGACGTGCGAACCTGCGATGGCCGGGCGGCCGTCCACCAGGAAGACGCGCCGGACCTCGGCACGGCCCTGGAAGACCTCGATCATGGTGGGCTCGTACATGCCCTTGATGGCCTTCTCGATGTCATCGGTCACCTGGTACACGACGTCGTAGTAGCGGATGTCGACCCCCTGGTCCTCGGCCGCCGCCCGGGCGCGGTCGTCCGGCCGGACGTTGAAACCGATCACGATCGCGCTGGTCACCGCCGCCAGGTTGACGTCGGACTCGCTGACAGCCCCGACCCCCTCGCCCACCACCTTGATGCGGACGGTGGGGTCTTCGATCTTCAGCACCTGGCCGCGCAATGCCTCCAGCGAGCCGTTGGCCTCCGCTTTGAGCACCAGGTTGAGCGACTTGACCGAGCCCTCTGCGACTTGCGAGGCGAGGTCGGCCAGGGTGATGCGCCGGGCCGGCTGGCTCTGACGGCGGCGCTGTTCGAGCACGCGCTGGTCGGCCAGGGTGCGCGCGGCGCGCTCGTTGGCCATGACCTGGAAGATCTCGCCGGCCACGACCACGTCGGAGAGCCCGGTGACCACCGCCGGGGTGCTCGGGCCCGCCTCCTTGATGCGCGCCCCCGTGTCGTCGAGCAGCGCCCGGACGCGGCCGAAGGCCGTGCCGGCCACGATGCTGTCGCCGATGCGGAGCGTTCCGTTCTGCACCAGGACGGTGGCGATGGGACCCCGGCCCACCTCGAGCCGGGAGTCGATCACAGTCCCCACGGCGCTGCGCTTCGGGTTTGCCTTGGGCTCGACGTACAGGTCCGAGGTGAGCAGCAGCACGTCGAGCAGGTCGTCGATGCCCGCGCCGGTCAAAGCGCTGGTGCGCACCACAGGGGTGTCGCCACCGAACTGCTCGGCCACCAGGCCGCGCTCCGCCAGCTGCTGCAGGGCGCGGTCGGGGTTGGCGCCGTCCTTGTCGATCTTGTTGAGCGCGACCACGATGGGCACGCCGGCTGCCCGGGCGTGCTGGATCGCCTCGTCGGTCTGGGGCATGACCCCGTCGTCGGCGGCCACCACCAGGATCGCCACGTCCGTGGCGTCGGCGCCCCTGGCGCGCATGGCGGTGAAGGCCTCGTGACCCGGCGTGTCGATGAAGGTGAGAGCTCTACCATTGCGCTCCACCTGGTAGGCGCTGATTTTCTGGGTGATGCCGCCGGCCTCGTCGGCCGCCACCCGGGTTTCGCGGATGTGGTCGAGCAGCGAGGTTTTGCCGTGGTCGACGTGGCCGAGCACCGCTGCCACGGGCGGTCGCGCCACCAGCGACCCGGCGGGCTCACCCGACAGGTCGAGGAGAGGATGCCGTTGCCGTCCGGCCGCGGCTGCGGGTTCAGCCCCGATGTCAGCGGCGCCCTCGGCCTCAGCCTCGTAGCCGAAGTGGTCAGCCGCCAGCGCAGCTGTGTCGAAGTCCACCGTCTGGTTGAGGGTGGCCATGACCCCGTTCTGCATGAGGTACTTCACCACCTGCGCCCCAGGCACGCCGACGCGCTCCGCCAGCTCGGCGACCGTGATGGACGCCGGGAGCGTGAGCTTCTTGACAGTGGCTATGAGATGTCCTCCTCGAAGAAACGCCGCAGCTGATCCGCCAGCTGCGAGCCGTCGATTACATCATCCCCGACACGCAGGGAGTGCGAAACCCCGCGCCGCTTGCGGGCCTGGGTCAGGCAGGCCGGCCAGGTGTCGAGACAGAGGTAAGCGCCCCGGCCGGGGAGCCGGCGGCGCGGATCAAGGGTAACCCGAGCATGGCCCGGTTCGACTGCCAGCCGCATCAGCTCTGTCCGGGGACGCCGCCTGCGGCAACCGGCGCAGGTCCGGACCGGCGCCTCAGCCCGGGGCAGGGCCGCCCCGGATGTCGATGCGCCAGCCGGTGAGCTTGAAGGCGAGGCGGGCGTTCTCCCCCGAACGGCCGATGGCCAGCGAGAGCTGGTCGCCGGGCACCTCGATGTGGGCGGTGTGCGCCACGTCGTCCAGCTCGACGCCCAGCACAGTTGCCGGGATCAGGGCGTTGCCGACGAAGGTGGCCGGATCGGCCGACCAGGCGACGATCTGCACCTGTTCCTCGCCCAGCTCCGAGGTGACCGCCCGCTGGCGCACTCCACGCGGCCCGATGCAGGCACCCTGGGGGTCGAGGTCGCCGTCCGGCGCCTCAACTGCCACCTTGGAGCGCCGTCCGGGCTCGCGAGCGATGCCCCGCACCACCACCTGGCCCGACTGCAGCTCGGGAACTTCCTGCTCGAGGAGGCGCTGCAGCAGCAGCGGGTGGGTGCGCGACACCACAAGCACCGCGTCGCGCATCCGCCGCCGGCCTTCGAGCACCACCACCTTGATGTGGCGCCGCCGCTCCAGCCGTTCTCCAGGGATCTGCTCGTCAGCCGGCAGGTAGCCCGGGACCCCGGCGGCGTCCACGTACCACGCCGGCCCGGCGCCGTCCGGCCGCTCCAGGATCGCGTCGACCAGCTCCCCGTGCCGGCTGCTGCCGACGTCGAGCACCTTGCGCCGGGCCACCTCGGCGACCTCGCCCGCCACGGCGTTGCGCACGGCAGCGGCCGCCTGGCGCTCGAAGTCGGGAATGCCAACCTGGAGCACCACCTCACCGCCGTCGGGCAGCTCGCGATACACCTGCCACCGGCCATGCTCGGGATCGACTCGGGCCCTCACCTCCGGGTCGTCCTCGACAAGGCGCCGGTAGGTGGCTGCCACGGCGTCCTCCACTACCCGGGCGATGCGCTCCGGGCTCAGGGACGTGTCGGCGGCCAGCTGCTCAATGGCCGCGGTGCGGTTCTCGGCGGGGGGTGCGGCGGCGGTGCGGGTGCGCATCTCAGATGTCGACCACCACCCGGGCCGCGCTGACCAGGTCCAGCTGCAGATCCTCCGGGCGCACGCCGCGCCGGTCGCGGACCTCCACCTGCACCTGCGAATCGCTGACGGCGACCAGCCGGCCCTCGACGACGCGCTCCGCGTCGCCGTCGTGGAGGCGGACATTGACCCGCCTTCCCAGCGAGCCCCGCCACTCGTCAAGGGTTCGCAGCGGCCGCTCCGCCCCCGGCGAGGAGACTTCCAGCCGGTACGAGGCATCGATCGGGTCGTAGGCATCGAGCACCGCGCTGACGGCGTTGCTCACCCGTTCGCAGTCGTCAAGGCTCACGCCGCCGGCCCGGTCGATGACCAGGCGGAGCACCGCGCCGCGTCCCTTCCCCGACCAGTGAACGTCGACCAGCTCCACTCCCAGGTGGTGGAGCGAGGGGCTCACCAGCTCGGCGATCGATTCCTTGTCAGTGTTCATGTGACGGACGGTGGACGGGGCCAAACAGGCGCCGCGGCGTGCACGGGGGAAGCTGCCGGCGGCGCTGCCGGCCCCGTCGCGAGGCGAAGCCTACGCCGTGCGGACCTGGACTCGCCGGGGTCCCGAGGCAGGCGGAGCCTGGCGCGCGGAGCTGGCCTTCTGCCAGGCCACGAGCAGCGTCGACGCGTTGAAGATGGAGCTGTAGGTGCCGGTGATGATGCCGATGAGCAGCGCCAGGACGAAGCCGCGGATGGTCGTGCCGCCGAAGATCACCAGTGACAGCAGCACGAACACGACGGTGAGCGAGGTGTTCAGCGACCGGGTCATGGTCTGCACTGTGGACAGGTTCACCACCTGGTCGAAGGTGAGCCGCGGTCCCACCCGGAGGTTCTCGCGAACCCTGTCGAACACCACGATGGTGTCGTGGATTGAGAACGCCACCGAGGTGAGCAGCGCAGTGACGAAGAGCGTGTCCACCTGCCCGAGGTCGGAGAACTTGCCCAGGATTGCCCAGATGCCGGCCAGCACGAACACGTCGTGCAGCAGCTTGAGGAAGGTGCACACCGAGAAGCGCCACGGTGAGATGGCTCGCTGGCGGCGGAAGGCGAACGCCAGGTACACGGTGATGAACAGCGCGGACACGAGCACCAGGATGACTGCGGTGCTTACCAGGCTCGAGGCGATGGTCGGTCCCACCTGCTGCACCTGCACGTCGGGTTGTTGTTTGCTGCTGACTGGCACGACACCATTCGTGCTGCAGGTGCCACCACTGATGCCGTAGTCGTCGCAGAGCGTGTTGATGATGGTCTGCACGCGGTCGTACGTCGAGGGAAAGGTGGTTATGGCGAAGCCGTTGTTGTTCTCCGCCTCGACCTGGGGGCGCAGGTCGCCGGCGACTCCCTGCACCTTGGTGAGAACCTGGGCGGCAGTCGCCGGGCGCTGCAGCCCGACATCGATGCGGTTCCCGCCGCGGAAGTCGATGCCCAGGTTGAAGCCCCAGATGATGATCGCCAGGATCCCCGGGATGATGATGGCCAGCGATCCCAGGAAGTACCAGTTGCGAGCCCGCACGATGTCGAAGCGCCCCTTCGGCGGGTGCTGCTCGTACTCCTCGTGGATCTCGGTGTACGCGCGAGGGTTGCGCCCGATGCGCCAGCGCAGCACCGCGGCGAAGAGCGAGCGGGTCACGGTGATCGCCGTGAAGAATGACACCAGGACGCCGATGCCCAGGGTGATGGCGAAGCCCTGCACCACGCTGAATCCCAGGAATCCCAGGAC